>NZ_JBFUMG010000426.1:0-3900 GCF_054049495.1 Phyllobacterium sp. P5_D12
GATAGGATCCTCTACGCTACAAAGCGTTGTAAGGGGAACCGGCTCTCTCGAAACCAGCTATCTCAACGGCGAAATTGTGCTTCTCGGTCGCCTTCACAATTTGGAGACTCCCTACAACTCGGCGCTTTGCAGCCTCTCCGAAAAGTTGGCCAATGGTCAACTGACGCCAAAAACAGCCACAGATGTGCCGGTTGCCCCAGTATCGATAGAGTAACCGTGCCCGATCATAAAGTGTTACACCGATAACAGTTTTCCATATGATCGGAAGATATTGGCTATTGCTCAGCTTCGATCGAGGTCGGCGCGGGACTCTCTTGGTTGAAGACTTCTTTCGCGGCCATCCGCCTCAGAAGCCTGTCACGGGCGGCACTCACATGATCGAATACCGCCTGCCCCGCTGCTTTCGGGTCCCGACTCTCGAAGGCTAGAATCATCTTCTCATGTTCGGCAATCACCACTTCAAACATATCAGGAGTATACCCACCCAGACTGTCGGCAACCGTCCGCACTACCCTCGTTCGGCCTTCAAGTATTTGTTCAGCTTCCGGGTTATTCGCGATTCCATATATACGTTTGTGGAAAGCGATATTCTCTTGCGACGCCACCATGGGCTTTCCTGACCGTATCAAGACATTGAGGTCTTCGTGCATATGACGCAGGGCCTCAATATCGCTGTCCGTTGCCATTTCGACAGCGCGGTGCGCCAACATCGATTCAATTCCGACACGAATATCGTAAATATTTCGGATATAGGTCTCCGTCAGCGCCTCGATCCGGAAACCACGGTGCGCGATGGAAATCAGGATGCCCTCTCCTTCAAGTTGGCGAAGCGCCTCGCGGATCGGCATATGGCTCACTGCATAGCGCGACGTGAGCGTTTCGATCGTCAGATGCGTGCCGGGCGCGAAATTTCCCGACACCAGATCGCCGATAATAGCTCGCTTGACCCGGAGATAAGTCGGCTCATTCAATGGTGCGCTTTCGGATATGCTCTTCGACAAGACCCACCTCGGTTCCCTGTTTTGCCAATCAGCCCATCGTTACGCGAAGCCGTTTTCAAACGCAAATATATTTGCGCAAATGTAGATTGACAGTCAAATATATTTGCGCAAATGTACGAAGATCGGGAAGCCGCCATACGAGAAGGGTGCGCCCGCGTCTTGAAAATCGTTACTCTGGGAGGAGATCGATATGAAAAATACCAGTGGCTTGCCGAGATTCACGCGTCGGAACCTTTTGCGCATGGCCGCAGTCACAGGGGTTGGGGCTGCGAGCTTGTCCCTTTTCCCCAAGGGCGCTGTGGCTCAAACATCCGCCCCACAGCCGAGCGACGACTTGATTTCGGCGGCTAAAGCCGAGGGTACTCTCACGTTCTATCATACCACCGCAATTGACCCCACGGCCGTCTGGACCGGAGCATTTACCAAGAAGTATGGAATCACGACACAGAACGTTCGCGGTCCGAGCTATCCGCTTTTCGAGCGTTGGTTGACCGAGGAACGTGTCGGCCAGCACGTGGCTGATGTTATTCAGATCACCGATACTGTACTCATTGAATCTGCCCACGATGAAAGATTGATCGCCGACTATACGCCTGCCTCCGCTGCCGGTATTCGGCCAGAGATGAAGAAGGAAGGTGTTTGGTACACGGCGTTCGTGAACGCCATGGGCATCGCCTGGAACTCCAAGCTCGTCTCGCCGGAGGAAGAAAAGCTCATCCGGGAAGGTGGTTGGAATGTACTGACGGACCCGCGCTGGAAAGGACGCATCGCGACGGGTACACCCGCTTCCGGCGGGAGCAGCTACTCCTACGTGTACATGTTCCTCGGCGGCAAACGCGATCAGTTCGGACCAGATTTTCTTGCCAAGATGGCGGCACTCAAGCCTCAGGTCTATGACAGCAAGTCGCCCATGTACGACCGGCTTGCCGCCGGAGAACACGCCATCGTCGATCAGGCATCCCAGAGCGACATGGGCGGTTTTTATCTTAAAGGTGCACCGATACGTTGGGTTTTCCCTACTCCGACGCCTGCCAACCTCACCGTGCAGACGATCTCGGCCGGCGCGCCCCATCCAAATGCCGCCCGGTTGTTCCAGGATTGGGCAATGAGTGAGGAAGGGCAAGCTGCATGGTTCAGCGTCGCGGGAGTTGCCTCCGCGCGTGAAGATACGGTCGATCCTCGCAAGGCTGCCAAGGCCGATTGGTACAAGGAAGACTGGTACAAGGATCCGGAAAGTCTGTACATCGACTACTTGAGCGATCCAGGATACGTCGATCCGGCCAAGCCGATCATAGCCGAGTGGAACCAGATTTTCGGCCGCTGAGACAGTCCGATGACAATTTCAGCGACCATACCCGTAACGGATAACGTTCCTGTTGGCCTGGTTCGAAGGAAACGCCAGAGATTGGCGCTTCCGGTCATTCTCGGATTGATTCTCGCTGTTCTGGTCCTGCTGCCGATCGTGTTGATGTTTCTCGGCGCGGTGCGGACGGGTACATTTGTCGATCCACGCGCCCATTTCTCCTTGCGCAGCGTGATCGCTGTCTACGCGACAATGCCTTACCTCAAGACGTTAATCGTCACGATCGGAGCGTCGCTCGCTGTCTCCTTCCTCGCATGTTTTGTCGGCATCGCCTTGGCATGGCTAATCTCGCGCACCGATATTCCCGCAAAGGCGTGGATGGAAAATGCCGTTATCGCTCCGCTTTATCTTTCGCCATTCGTTGGCGCTTTGGCGTGGCTTATTCTTGGTTCGCCCAATGCTGGACTGATCAATGTCCTTGCCCGCGAGGTTTTTGGTGTGACCGGCTATGCGATCAACGTGATGACCGCGACAGGGGTCATTCTCGTTATGGCACTCTACAATATTCCCTACGCCTACATGACAGTTTCAGCCGCGCTGAAAGGTATGGACCCTTCGATGGAAGAAGCATCGTACCTCAACGGAGCCGGTGTTTTCTCGACGGCGCTGAAGGTGACACTCCCGGTCGTACGGCCGTCGATTATTTCGGCGTTCTTCTTCGTCTTCGTTCTGACATGCGGGACGTTCTCCATCCCCGCGGCTTTGGGCGGAACGCAAGCCATGCCGTTTCTTGCTATCGACATCTATCGCGCGACCGCGACTTATCCGGTGGACTACGCTCGGGCTGCTGCCATCGGAACATTATTGTTTTGGATTTCACTGATCGGCGTCGCCTTCTACCGGTTTGCATCCCAGGTAGCGACACGCTTCGTAACGGTGACGGCGCGTGGCTTTCGCACACGATTTCTCAAGCTTCGAGGCTGGCGGATTCCGGCAATTGGCTTCATCCTTGCCTATGTGACACTGGCGATCATACTTCCTTACTTCGCCCTGTTTTATGTGGCTTTTACGCGCTTCACTTCGTCGAACATCCTCACTGCGAGCTATACACTCGATAATTTCCGTTCTGTCATTGCCTCGGTTGCGGTTCGACAATCAATTAGCAACACGTTGCTGGTAGGAGTGATCTCCCCCACTTTTTGCGTCCTTCTCGGAATTGTCCTCGCCTATTCGATACGACGGCTTCGTATCCGTGGCGCAGGAATTCTCGACTATATCGCTATGTTCCCGATTGCCGTGCCAGGCATCGTCTTTGGTACCGGCATTTTTTGGACCTATCTGATGACTCCCGTCTACGGAACCGTCTGGATATTGGTTATCGCCTTTGTTGCAACCTATATCCCTTATGCCTACCGCATGATCGATACGTCGATCATTCAAATCGACAGGTCTCTGGAAGAGGCATCGGCGCTTTGCGGAGCGTCCCATTTTCGCACGGCATCTCAAATAACCTTTAGGCTTATCCGGCCGAGTGTCCTCTCTGCATGGATTCTCGTGTTCATTTTTTCAATCCGTGAAATCAGCGCGGCAATCATT
>NZ_JBFUMG010000427.1:0-3888 GCF_054049495.1 Phyllobacterium sp. P5_D12
GTTCCACTTCTGGCAACCTTGATTGATTGCCTCGAAAAACGGATTGTCGAGACCTTTAACGACGATGACGACCTGTTTTTTTGCCAGAGCAGGTCCCGCACCAAGTGCAAGAGCGGCCGCGGCGACTAACAATAGTGACTTTCTCATTTATTCCTCCCTTGGAAACAAACGGACATGAAATGCCCGCCATTCAGTCTTCTACCGTTGATAGGTGCGCAAGGGCCGGTGTTGAAACCTGCAGATTTTGGGTCCCCTCCGAACTTTATCCGCTGCGCCACGGACAAATACATTCCTCCGATCGCCAGCTAATATTGGCAAAGTTCACCCGTCAATGGGTATTTGTCATATAAAACGACTTTTCATCGTTATGGTGACCGGATTCGGCGGAAAGCCGATTGACGCCCCCCGCGGCGTTTGCGTAAATGCCCTTCACGGCTCTTCCTGGGAGGGAAGGGCGGGATCGCAAAAAAGCCTCGTGTCTCAATGAGAATACGAGTAGCGCGAGCAAACATGCACGGGAGGCATACGGCTGGTGGCAGTTCTAGAACTCACCAACATTTCAAAACATTTCGGCGCCATCCAGGCTGTCAATGATGTTTCATTTTCCATCGAGGCGGGCGAAGTCGTTGGCCTCATGGGCGATAATGGCGCGGGTAAATCGACGCTCGTCAAAATGATCGCAGGCAATTTCAGTCCCAGCCACGGCACCATGCGCATGGATGGCGCCGAGCTTGTCCTCAACAAGCCGGTTGAGGCGCGCCGTCACGGCATCGAGATCGTTCATCAGGATCTGGCCCTCTGCGATAACCTCACCGCAGCGGCAAATGTGTTCCTTGGTCGCGAGATTCGCCGCGGCGTCGGGCCTTTCCGCATTCTCGACTACGCGTCGATGTATAAGCGTGCCGGCCAGATTTTCGCCGAGCTGAAATCCGAGACCCGCCCTCGAGACCTCGTCAAGCAGATGTCCGGCGGGCAGCGGCAGGCGGTGGCGATTGCGAGGACCAGGCTCTCCGAGGCCAAGATCGTGCTCATGGACGAACCGACGGCGGCGATTTCCGTGCGTCAGGTTGCCGAGGTGCTGAACTTGATTCGCCACCTGCGCGATCAGGGCATTGCCGTCGTGCTCATTAGCCACCGCATGCCGGATGTTTTCGATGTTGCCGACCGGGTCATTGTGATGCGCCGGGGGCGCAAGGTTGCAGACAAGCGGATTGCGGCGAGTTCGCCTGAAGAAGTCACCGGCCTCATCACCGGTGCCATCGAACAGGTTGCGTAGCCGGCGTGTCGGCAAAGCTAAGAGATAGGTAGAAGTCGACTATGGCAATTACACTTGACCAGACCATTGCGCACAAGCAGCAGAGCTGGCTTGCGGAAAAACTGAGCAGCCAGACTTTCTGGGTTTTGGTCGCCGTCATCCTTGCGTGCATCTTCTTGTCGTTCGCAACGGATTCCTTCGCGACGTCCAAAAACCTCTACAACATCACCCGCAACGTCACCTTCGTCGCGATCATCGCGCTCGGCATGACCCTCGTGATCATCACAGGCGGCATTGATCTGTCGGTTGGTTCGGTGCTTTGCCTTTGCAGCATGATACTCGGCGTCGTCATGCATGCCGGTTACAGTATCGAAATCGGTATAGCAGCGTCCATCGCCACAGCCCTGGTCATCGGCGCGTGTCATGGTCTGCTTATTGCTTACATAGGAATGCCGCCATTCGTTGTGACGCTCGCGACGCTGTCGATTGCACGCAGTCTGGCCATGGTCGCTTCCGGCAATACGGTAGTTTTCCAGTTCGGGCCGGACCACGACAAACTCCTGGCGCTTGGTGGCGGTGCATGGTTCTTCGGTATCGCCAACCCCGTGGTTTACATGGTCGTGCTGGCCTTGCTTACTGGCTTTATCTTGCGTTGGACGAGATTCGGACGGTACATCTATGCCATTGGCGGCAATGAGCACGCGGCGACCCTTACCGGCGTGCCGGTTCGCCAGATCAAGGTGGCGGTCTATATGATCTCGTCGCTTTCGGCTGGTATTGCCGGTATCATCCAGACCGGCTGGCTCGGTGCGATCACTACCAATATCGGTACCGGCCTCGAGCTGCAGGTCATTGCGGCAGCCGTCATCGGCGGCGCGGCTCTCGCGGGCGGCGTCGGTACGGCCCTCGGCGCAATCGTTGGGGCGGCGTTGATCGAGGTGATCCGTAACAGTCTTGGTTTGCTTGGCATCAATGCCTTCTGGCAAGGCTGTTTCATTGGCGGCGCCATCCTGTTCGCGGTGCTGTTCGACCGGATGCGCAAATTCCGCCAGAGTGAATGAGTTCCTAAGGAGAATGCAAAAATGAAGAAGCGGATCGTATTCACAGGCGGTACCGGTAAAGCCGGCCGTCACGTGGTTCCTTATCTCGTCGACAAGGGTTACGAGGTCCTGAACGTCGATCTCGCCCCGCTCGACTACCCCGGCGTCAACACCATCAATGCCGATATCGCCGACAGCGGCCAGATGTTCGACGTACTCTCCAGCCACTTTGGTTTCGAGGGCTACGAGACCGGCAAAGGTCCCGCCCCGATCGATGCAGTCGTGCATTTTGCAGCGGTGCCGCGCGTGTTGATCAAGCCGGACAACGAGACGTTCCGCATCAATACGATCGGGACCTATAATGTCATCGAGGCCGCGGTCAAGCTCGGGATAAAGAAGATCATCGTTGCGTCGAGCGAGACCACCTATGGCGTGTGCTTTGCCGAAGGCGATAAGGATTTCCATCATTTCCCGCTTGAGGAAGACTACTACGATACCGACCCGATGGACAGCTACGGCCTGTCCAAGGTGCTGAATGAGAAGACAGCGCGCGCCTTTGCCATGCGTTATGGCGCCGATATCTACGCTTTGCGCATCGGCAATGTCATCGAACCGCACGAGTACGACCGGTTTCCCGCATTCCTCGCCGACCCGATGTCGCGCAAGCGCAATGCCTGGAGCTACATCGATGCACGTGACCTCGGACAGATCGTCGATCTTGCAATCCGCAAGGATGGCCTTGGCTTCCAGGTATTCAATGCCGTCAATGACACGATCACCGCGGAGCTTCCGACGCGGGAATTCCTCGAGAAATATTGTCCCGGCGTACCGATCCGGCGCGAGCTCGGTGAATTTGAAGCGCCTCTTTCCAATCGCAAGACGCGCGAGGTGCTTGGTTTCCGCGAGGAGCACGACTGGCGCAAATATGTGCCGCAGAAGTGATCTAGCGCCAGTACTCGTGGAATAATCCGCCGAAATAGTAGGGACCAAAGCTCCAGACGGCCGCCCATAAAGCGGCCCCAAGGAGGTTGGCAAGGAAGAAACTGTGCCACGGCATCCCGACCGAGCCGGCAACCAATCCATTCAATTGCCGCAGCACAACGACAAAGCGTGCGCCGACAACGATGACCGGTCCGCGGTGCCGGAAAAGGTCTTCCAGCTTTTCCAGACGTTCGGGGGTGAGTTTGACGAGCCAGCCATATCGCTTCAGCAGGGGCCGTCCGCCAAAGTGGCCGATAGCATAGCCGGTGCCGTCGCCAAGCACGGCGGCAACCCAGACGGTGAAAAACAGGTCCGTTACGGAGAGATCGCCACGCACCGCGAGAAGCGACGATGCGACAAGCGCACTTTCGCCAGGAAGTGGCGCGCCGAAGGATTCCAGATATATGATGACGAAGATCGCATAGAGCCCATATTGCTGGATGTACGGTTCCAGGAATGTAATGCCGGTGTGCAGGAATTCCACGGCTTTGCTTTCTGTTGACGCGTTGCGGGACGCCACACCTATTGGCACGAAATTATTATGATTCTCAACGTATGCAGGATATCTGGTCGTGCGGAACGTTCAAGTCATGGCATTTTTCGATGCCGCCT
>NZ_JBFUMG010000428.1:0-3882 GCF_054049495.1 Phyllobacterium sp. P5_D12
GCGTAACGCCGCTTTCTACGACAGCAGTTCCGCCGTCTGCTGAAAGGGATTCGATCTTGTTAAGGGCAGCAAGGGAGAGGATGATTTCCCCGATCGCAGATACACCGCCACCCACCAACCCGGTGCGCCCGCCATGTGGCACGACGGCAATCCGGTGCTCGTTGCAAAGTCGCAGCACCGCCGCGACTTCTCCGGTATCTCTCGGGACGACGATCACGCCGGCATCGAGATTGCGTTCATCGGAACCGGGGTGAATGAGGCTCAATGCTTCACTGGTCTTCACGCCGCTGGCGCCGACGATCAAGCGCAGTTCGTTGAGGGTCTTGTCTGCAATCATTGAGGATCTGTCGTCCTGCGCCGGTCAATGAATATCCTGACGGCGAGAATGACTGCAGTGATCAGGATCAGCAAGACCGAGATCGCGGCGATGGCCGGATCGATGTTGTCGCGTAGCCCCATCCACATCAGACGCGGCAGCGTGATCGCATTGACGCTGGTGATGAATAGCGTCACGCCGATTTCCTCCCACGACAGCACGAATGACAACAGTGCTGCGGTTGCAATGCCGAACTTGATGTTAGGGATGATGATCCTGAAGGCGCGTGTTGCCAGATTGGCGCCAAGCCCCCGTGCGGCAAGGTCTATGCGACGATCGACCTGATAGAGCGCGACAAGGATGAGCACTACTGCAAAGGGTGTGATCATCACGGCATGGGCAAGCGCCACGCCCAGCCACGTGTCGTAGCCGATCCAGCTGTTGAAACTCGATAGCGTTGTCATCAGGAAATACAACGTCATGGCTGAAACGACGGGTGGCACCACCAGCGGCAACAGCACGAAGCCAATCAGCAGCGCCGAGAAGCGCGGCTGGAACATCCAGATGCCAAGCCCGAACATGGTTGCCAACGCCGTGGCTATCGCGCTCGACAGGATGCCGATGCGCAGGCTGAGCAGGATGCTCTGGCCCCAGGCAGGATTATCGATCAATGCCTGGTAGTGGCGCAGGGAAAGATTGCCGGAGGGCATGGAGAGAAAGCGCGCGGGTGTGAATGACACCGGAATAACGGCAATCAATGGCATCAACAGGAACAGTGCTACAGCTGTTGCAACGATCAAAATGACGGGGCCTGGACGGGATGAACTCATATTATCCAATCAGATGCGCGGGTTTAATGAAGCGTCGCATCAGCGCGAGCAGAACGCCGATGAACAATACGAGGACAGCGCTGATCGCCGCGCCCAGCCCCCAGTCCGGGCTCTGGAAAATGCGAAGATAGACGAGTTCGGCCACCATGACGCTGCGGCCACCGCCGAGAATGGCCGGTGTGACGAAGAAGCCGAGGGCAAACACGAAGACAATCAGCGCCGCCCCGATCAACCCGCCATAGGTCAACGGCACGAAGACAGTCCAGAAAATACGCGTTCGCGATGCACCCATGCCGCGTGCAGCAAGCAAAACGCGCTCGTCAATACTGCGCATGGCTGAAGCGATCGGAAACACCGCAAACGGTATCAGGAAATGCGTCATGCCGATGATGACGCCAAGCTCATTGCGTGCGAGCGAAAGCGGCTCGCTGATGATGCCGGCCGATTGCAGCCACGTGTTGATGAGCCCGCGGTTGGACAGCATCGCCAGCCAGCCGAAGGCTCGCGTCAGCACCGATATCCAGAAGGGGACAAGGATGCAGAATTCGGCCAGCATCCGCTGAACCGAACTGCCCCGAACCCACACATAGGCGATTGCATAGGCCGCGACGAGCACCGCGGCGGTGACGATAAGGCAAATCCGCAAGGTACGAATGAAGACGGATTGGACGAGAGGATCCGTCATCAGCGCCCGGTATTGGCCGAGACCGACTTCGGGCATGGTGAAACTCCAGCGGACGACACCCAAAAATGGAACGACATAGGCAAGTCCAAGGAACAGCAACAGCGGCGCCAGCAACAGAATCTTTCTAGAGGTGATCGATTTTCCGATCATTCGCGTTCCTGGCGTTATGAATCAAAGGCTTGGCACGAAAACTTAATTTTCGCGCCAAGAGCGATCAAGCCGAGATGACTTTCGTGTATTCATCGAATGCCTTGCCGTAATTCTCGGCATACCACTCCATGTCTAGCGGGACCTGCTTGGACATATTGGCGGGATCGACAGGATTGATGCGCTTTTTGTCCGCCGGGATCAGCGCGTCCGTCGCCGGATTTGCCGGGCCCTGGCCCAGCATGTTGAACATCTCGAGCTGTCGTTCCGGCGTCTGCGCGCTGGCGATGAATTTCATCGCATTGTCCTTGCCGCCGGGATTACCCTTCATCACGCCGAGAGCGCCCGGGGAAATGAGGCCCTGGTCCCAGATGAACTTGATATTGCCGCCAGAATCTTGCTCCAGCAATGAGGCGCGCGTCGACCAGATGAGTGCCATCGAGGCTGTATGAACCGGTTGAACGCAGGAGCGCAGGAGCGCCTGCGAGCAGCATTGCGGCCATCTGTGTAAAGCGGCGGCGACTGATTTCCCCTTTCTCGACCTTGCTGGCGAGTATTTCGAGGCAGTCCTTTTGAAATGCATTATCCATTTTGTTTCCCTCTGGATGTTATTTGGTACATTCCGAATGCTGCCTAACCTCCGTCAGGCAACAAAAAGCCCTGATGCACCGGCCATGAAACCCACACATCGGATTGTGGCGCTATCGGCGACGTCGAGGCTGTAGGCATTGAAACCGCAAGACTGGTTCCGCTGCGTGTTCGCAAATGGTACTTGGTCGACGCGCCGAAATAGGTGGCGCCTTCGACCCGGCAGGTGATGGCATTGCAGTCCGAAGTTTGCGGCGATGCCGAGATGAACATATGTTCGGGCCGGACAGCGGCAACGGCTTTCTTACCCGCCAGGGTAATGGATTTGTTGAGGACGATGGTCCGGTCCTCGAATTTGCCTGCGGCGGTTTCGCCGTTCAACTCTACGGTGTCGAGTGGCAGAAGATTGATCTCCCCGAGGAACTCGGCGACGAAGCGGTTCGACGGCCGCTCATAGACGTCCTGCGGCTTGCCAACCTGCAAGAGTTCGCCATGATTGAAAATGGCGACCCGCGACGATAGGGCGAGCGCTTCGGACTGGTCGTGCGTGACGAAAACGAAGGTCGTGCCGGTCTCCTGGTGCAGGCGTTTGACTTCTTGCTGCATCATTTCGCGCAAGTTCTTGTCGAGAGCCGAAAAAGGCTCGTCCAGCAGGAGAACGGAGGGTTCGAACACCAGAGCGCGGGCGAGGGCCACGCGCTGTTGTTGACCGCCGGAAAGCTTCGCCGGGAGCTTCTTTTCGTGGCCAATAAGACCGACGCGCTCTACCATCTCGGCGACTTTTCGTTTGATGTCGGCGGATGAACGACCGCGCACCTTTAGCGGAAAGGCGATGTTCTGCTCGACGGTCAGATGCGGGAACAGCGCATAACCCTGAAACACCATGCCATAGGAGCGGTCTTCAGCTGGTACATCGGTGATGTCCTTGCCATCCATGACCAGGCGTCCGGTCGTCGGTGCAGTGAATCCGGCAAGGATCATGAGAAAAGTCGTTTTGCCTGAACCGGAAGGGCCGAGAAGGGTAAGAAACTCGCCCCGACCTATGTCGAGCGAGAGATTTTTCAGCGCATGGAACGCGCCGAATGTCTTGCCAATCGATACAGCCTTGATCTCGGCGGCTTTCGCATCGCCCGGTTGCATGCTTTGAGGCATTGAGACCTCTTTCCCCTGCTTTTGTAAGAAGCCTAGGCACAATCCGCGGTCTCGACAATTGAATTATATTGCCGCGATACGTGAATGAAATTCACGCCACTGCGCGAGGGCGCTCATGGCTGTGTTTCACGCGTTGCGGGTTTGCGACAAGCGCGATTTCAACC
>NZ_JBFUMG010000429.1:0-3870 GCF_054049495.1 Phyllobacterium sp. P5_D12
GCATAGGCTTGAAACCCGGAGTGTGCCATGCGGATTACTGTCTTTGCCGTGGGCCGGATGAAGTCTGGCCCCGAACGGGAGTTGGCAGACCGATATTTCGACCGCCTGAAAAAGACGGGTGTTCCTCTCGGGCTTGAATTCACATCCGTTATCGAAATTACCGAAAGCAAAGCGCCGCAGGCGGAACTGCGCAAGCGGGAAGAGTCTGCGAAAGTTCTTGAAGCACTCGACCAAGACGGCGTGCTCATTCTTCTGGACGAGCGGGGGAAGACGGTGCCCTCAGAGGCCTTTGCCGCAGCAGTTGCGCGGTTTCGGGATGATGGCAAGCGTCAGCTCCTCGTGGCGATTGGCGGTCCTGACGGACACGACGCTTCACTGAGGGATCGTGCCGATGTCGTTTTGGCACTTGGCGCGATGACATGGCCGCACCAGATCGTTCGCATTCTTGTCGCAGAACAACTTTACCGGGCAACGACAATCCTTGCGGGTCACCCTTACCATCGCATTTGAAATTCATTCAGCTCGCATTCATGCCCACAGTTCATAATAGCGTCGCAGTGATCATTACGAAAATATAATGATCTCAATACTTTTCAGGCGAACCGCTCATCTCCATTTMTTGCTAAGATGGATCGGGAAAGTGTCGTTCGTCGGCRCAACAAGGTGGACGGTTGATGAGCAAAATAGCCAAGCAAGGCAAGGCATCCCTTGCCGAGTCCAATGTGACCTTCATTCCGGCCACCGTAAAGCCGGATCGAAAAAAGAAGCGGTCCCGGTTGTGGATATGGCTGCCCGTCGTCCTCGCGGTTGCAGGGGCAGGTTATTACGCATGGATAAACTACAGCGCATCAACAGCGAGTACTGCCGTCATCACGCAAGCGGTCGTACGCGGTGACATCGAGAATGCAGTTACCGCGGTCGGTACGCTCGATTCAATCAAATCGGTCGATGCCGGCGCCCAAGTTTCCGGACAGCTCAAGGTGCTGCACGTAGAGATTGGCGATACGGTCACCCAAAATCAGCTTATTGGTGAGATCGATCCTGCCACCATACAGAACAGGATAGAAATCGATCAGGCGGAACTCGCCAATCTGCAGGCACAGCTGATTTCGAAGAACGCGCAGCTGGTGCTGAAGCAAGCCAATATCGAGCGCCAGCGCAATCTTGTGGCGACGCGCAGCGTTTCACAATCGACGCTGGATCAAGCCATTGCGGACCTCGCGGCGGCCGAAGCGGATGTAAATGCACTTGCAGCCCAGATACGCAAACAGCAGGCGACACTTGCCGGCGATCAGGTCGATCTTGGTTACACGAAGATTTACGCACCTATGGCTGGCACGATCGCTGCTGTTCCGGTTAAAGAGGGCCAGACTCTGAATGCTAGCCAAACGGCGCCAACGATCGCAACGATAGCGGATTTGTCGACGATGACGGTGAAGGCACAAGTCTCGGAGGCTGATGTCAGCAAGCTCAAGATCGGCATGGATGCCTACTTCACCCTGCTGGGGCAGCCAGGAAAGCGTTACAAGGGAAAATTGCGGCAGATCCAGCCGACCCCAGATATCCAGAACAATGTCGTACTCTACTACGCTTTGTTTGATGTTCCGAACCCTGATGGCGATCTTATGATCTCAATGAGTGCGCAGGTATTTTTTGTGCAGTCAGCTGCAAACGATGTGCTTGTTGTGCCAAGTTCTGCAGTGAGCAGTTCCGAAGGATCGCGTCGTGCGGGAAGCAGTGGCGAAGGTCACAAGGCCGAGGTTACGGTTGTCACGACCGCCGGCACCCAGGAAACTCGCGAGGTTGAAGTGGGTGTCCGCAACCGCGTCAGCGCCGAGATCAAGAGTGGGGTGAAGGAAGGGGAACTCGTGGTCGTCAGCCAGGGAGGCGAAAGCAACGGCGCAAGCACGAGCCGTAATTCCGGCAATCGATCGCAGCGCGGCATGCGTATGCCGCCGATGTTCTGACGATGACCGCCCTCATCTCGCTCAGAGATATAAGCAAGACGTATCACAATGGCGACCTCGCCGTTGAGGTTCTTCACGGTATATCGCTTGATATCGAGGCGGGCGAGTTTGTCGCGATCATTGGCCAATCCGGTTCGGGCAAGTCGACGCTTATGAATATTCTGGGCTGTCTCGACCAGCCGACGTGCGGTGATTATCTGCTCGATGGCGAACACGTTTCTGGCTTTGAACCCGATGAACTTGCCGGATTGCGCAGGCGCACGTTTGGCTTTGTCTTTCAAAGTTATAATCTCATCCCGACCGCCAGTGCGCAGGAGAACGTCGAAGTCCCAGCGGTCTATGCAGGCGCGTCAGCTCGCGACAGGCATGACCGGGCAGAGGCACTGCTTAGCTCATTGAAGCTTGGCGACCGGCTCGATCACCGTCCCAACCAGCTCTCCGGCGGTCAGCAGCAACGTGTCTCTATCGCCCGGGCTTTGATGAATGGCGGTCGGGTCATCCTTGCGGACGAACCGACCGGTGCGCTCGACAGCCAGAGCGGCGACGAAGTCATGGCGCTGCTTCGTAGCATGAACGAGAGTGGTCACACGATCATCGTCATTACCCACTCACGCGAAGTTGCGGAACAGGCCGACCGGCTCATCGAATTGCGCGACGGCCGTATTATCTCGGACCGGACAAAAAAGGGTCGCAGCAATCCCGAGGCCGCAACCGGGCTGAAGCAGAAGGCTTTTGAGGGTGTTGCTGCAATCGCCGATATTTCCGAAGCTATCAAAATGGCCTTCCGTGCATTGCGGGCCAACCTGTTCCGCACGATTCTCACACTGCTTGGGATTGTCATTGGCGTCGGTTCGGTCGTGGCCATGCTTGCTATCGGCACGGGCGCACAGAAGTCTGTCCTTGACCGAATTTCTTCCATGGGATCCGATCTTTTGGTGATCCGACCGAACATGGCCAATTTCCGCGGGGGTACGGGCGGCAGCGTCGTGACCCTGATTCCGGCCGATGCGGATGCCATCCTCGAACAGCCAAATGTTGCTTTCGCTGTTCCGGAAATGACGAGCACGGTGACGGTACGTTATGGGAATGTCGACTATCAGACGACGGCCAATGGTACGGTTCCGCAGTTCACGCAGGCGAAGTCCTGGACAGTGGGTAAGGGCGAATTCATCAATCAGGATGACATGATTAATTACGCCCCGGTTGCCGTGCTTGGTCAAACCGTGGTCAAGACGCTCTTTGCCGATGGCACGGACCCGATTGGCAAGTATGTACTCGTCAACAAAATTCCATTCCAGATCATCGGCGTGATGAGCGAAATGGGTGCAGGTATGGGCGGTAACGATCAGGACGATACGGTTCTGGTTCCCCTGACGACTGGAAGCATGCGGCTTTTCGGCCAGCGCAACGTGCGGACAATTACCGTCCAGGTAAAGGACGGCTCGGCGATCGACGCCACACAGGAGACGATTCAGTCACTTTTGGACAAACGTCACCAGAGACAGGACACTCTCATCACCAATATGGCGTMCATTCGCGAAGCTGTCACCGAGACATCAAATACGCTGAAGCTGTTTCTTGGTGCTGTTGCTGCAATTTCGCTCCTTGTCGGTGGAATCGGGGTCATGAACATTATGTTGGTGAGTGTCACAGAGCGAACTCGCGAGATCGGCGTTCGCATGGCAACGGGCGCGCGGCGCCGCGATATCCTGCTACAGTTCATAATAGAGGCACTAGTGGTTTCCGCGATCGGTGGGGCGATTGGCGTCGCGGCAGGCATCGGGACTGGAGTACTGGCAAAGCTCCTCGGTGCACCGATCAGCTTCACGATCGGGCCGGTGGCGTTAGCTTTTGCCTGTTCATTCTTGACGGGGCTCGTCTTTGGGTACCTGCCGGCCAGGAA
>NZ_JBFUMG010000430.1:0-3835 GCF_054049495.1 Phyllobacterium sp. P5_D12
GCCCAGCGCTTTCCACGGTACCAACCTCATCAGCTGTTTGACGCTGCTCGGTTGTGACAGTGTCATCGTTGCCGGAACCGCAACCAGCGGCTGCGTGCGGGCGACGGTGGTTGATGCCTTCAGCTATAATTTGCGGGTGACGATGGTCGAAGACGGGTGCTTCGAGCGTTCCGAGGCGAGCCACGCCATGACGCTGTGCGACATGAACGCCAAGTACGCGGATGTCATCGACAGCAGCGAAGTCATCGAATTCCTGTCGGGACTGCCACGCGGCATGTACAATCTGCCGCGTGGGGCCAGCCAAAAGGCGGCGGAATAAGACAGACGGCGCGAGTGATCGCGCCGTCCTTTATATCCCCTCAGGCCTTGGCGGCCTCGATCAGCAGCTGCAGATTGCCGGCGATGATGGCCGGTACTTCCAGCGGGGTAAAATGGCGGACGCCCTCCAGGATCGTCAGTGTGGCGCCGGGAATGTTATCTGCGAGCACGCGTGCCATTTCCGGCGGCGTCGCATAATCCTCGGTTCCGACAAGAACGCGGCACTGGAAGTCAAACTTCGGCAATGCTTCGCGCAGGTCGGCTGCACCGAGCATGTTGCAGGTCGCGACATAGGCGTCGATTTCATTGGCGAGGAAGGTCGAGACGGCGGCTTCCACCACATCCGGGTTTGCCTCGCGAAAGCCATCGCTGAACCAGCGGGTCTTCTGGAAACCGACAAGGGCCTTCAGGCCTTCGTTCCTGGCTTTTTCAGCGCGTTCAGCCCAGGCTGCGGGAGCATTTTCTCCGTACCAGGCTGTGGTGTCGAACAGGCCGAGAGCGTCGACACGCTCAGGATAGGCTGCGGCAAAGGCAAGAGCGATGCAGCCGCCCATCGACGCACCGGCGACGACGGCCGATGACCAGCCGACATGGTTCATGAGATCGGCGAGATCATCGGCGAATTGCCCAGTGCTGTAGGGGCCTGCCGGTTTGCCGGAAACGCCGTGACCGCGGCAGTCATAAATGAGAACCTCGGATGCACCGGCGAGTGCCGCCGCGGTTGGCTCCCAGAAAAACTTGTCCATCGCCAGCGAATGAATGAGAACACAGCGGCCTTCGCCGCTCCCGGGGACGATGCGATAGGAAAGCCTTATCCCGTCGCGGGTTTCCGCAAAGCCTATCGTTTGAGTGGGCATCAAATCGCTCATGGTAATTGTTCCGCTTCAGCATGGATGGAGATCGCTAGCGATGTTTGTCGCTCGTCGTAGTATTGTATGACGGTAATAATTGATGGGTCAAGAGGCGAAGCCGCGCAGTGTCAAATCGATCTTTAATCAAATTTTAAGGAGGAGATTACGAATCAATTAACCGGTAACCAGTCGTTAGGAATTGCGGAATAGGTGAAAGGGTCTAGACAAGGACTTGCCCATGCGCCGCATCATGTTCATTGCGTTGTTGTTGCTCACAGGCTGCGCCACAGCGCCAACCCAGACCAACAATGTCTGTGCCGTATTCGATCAGAGAGACGGCTTCTTCAACAATTGGTACAAGCAGGCCAAGAGCGTCGAGACGGAATATGGCGTGCCGGTTCCCATCCTCATGGCGACGATCTATACGGAATCCGGCTATCAGGCCCGGGTCAAGCCGCCGCGTACAAAATTGTTCGGCTTTATTCCGTGGTCACGGCCATCCACCGCATATGGGTATTCCCAGGCCCTGGATGGGACATGGGCGGACTATCAGCGGGAAACCGGACGCTGGGCAGCCCGGCGAACGGATTTCAGCGATGCTGTTCGTTTCATTGGCTGGTACCACGCAAGGAGCCATCAGATGAATGGCATTCCGCTCAACGATGCCTATAATCTTTACGCCGCTTACTATGCAGGGCCGAATGACTTTGCGCGTGGTACTTGGCGGAGCAAGCCGGGCATCGATCGCACCGCACGGCGAACAGCCACAGTGGCAGGTACCTATGCCGCGCAGCTAGCGAGTTGCGGATTACAATAAGAACAACGTGATAGAAAAATGAAACCCGCCAATTGGGGCGGGTCTCATACTGTATCGTTCAGGCGCTTGGCTGCTTGGTCTTGCGTAGATAGGGCAACACGCGCTCGAAGCCGCCGAAACGCTGGTTCGCGTCCTCATCCGAAACCGCCGCGGTGATGATGACATCCTCACCCTGCTTCCACTGGGCCGGTGTCGCAACCTGGTGTTTTGCGGTGAGCTGGATGCTGTCGATTGCGCGCAGGATCTCGTCAAAGTTGCGGCCTGTGGTCATCGGATAGGTGAGGGTCATCTTCACCTTCTTGTCCGGACCGATGACGAAGACCGAGCGCACGGTGGCGTTGTCGGCGGGTGTGCGGCCCTCGGACGTGTCGCCTGCTTCCGCAGGCAGCATGTCATACAGTTTTGCAACCTTCAGGTCCCTGTCGCCGATGAGGGGGTAGTCGACCTCATGGCCCGTTGCCGTCTTGATATCCGCCTTCCACTTGTCGTGATTTTCGACAGGATCGACCGAAATGCCGATGATCTTGGCATTGCGTTTGGCGAACTCCGGAGCAAGTCCGGCCATGTAGCCAAGCTCGGTCGTRCAGACCGGCGTGAAATTCTTCGGATGACTGAACAACACGGCATAGCTGCCGCCGATCCAGTCGTGGAAATGGATTTCGCCCTGCGTGGTTTCAGCTGTGAAATCCGGTGCAGTGTCATTAATGCGAAGGCCCATCGCGTTTCTCCCTTGGTCGTGATTTGAAGGTTTTCGCCTATTCGCCGCGCGAACCAGGCGAATGTATCCAGTCTGATTTCAGCGAACTTAGCACATGGTCGCCGAAGTAAACAGGCAATGCACGGCGAAGTTCAACTAGCTACAAGGATGCAAGTTTTGAAACGGGAACCTAAATTTGAGCTCTTGCGTTCTAGCACTATGGAAAACGTTCACTTCAGGTCTGTTACAGTAGAGTCGCTTTTTCCCGACAGGCTTCGCACGATCGCCTCCGTTGCGGAAGCTGCAGAATTCCTCTTGAACGAATGGCCCGGCAAACGCGGACGGCTGCATGGTCTCGCACAACTGGCGTGCCTCGAAGCCATGGACGGAAGCGCAACCGGTGACACGGCGCGCTCCGTGTTCATCGAGGCCGCCAAGGAAGCGGATATCTATGTCGAAGGAAACATTGCCAGCACTTTGATCGCGTCTCAGTGAACTGATGGCGATTGTTAATCCACATTGGTTAGACCACTGACGCTAAAATAGCTCTTACGGTCTATTACGTTTCCGTCAAGAATCTTGGAATGATTCAGGCAGGGGTTACGTGGTGGGCACCAAATAATGAACGAAAAACTGGGGCAGCTTTTTAGCATTCTCAAAGAACAATCAGACGAAATAGCACAACTCAATATGGACTACGCAGTGGAACGCACGCTCGTCACAGGCGTGATGTCCTTGCTGAGTGCACGCGGCTTGCTGCTCGACGTCGACTTCGACGAAATCGCCGAGATTGGTTCAAGGGTCGGGAATTCGCAATTCTCGTCACTCCTGGCAAACCGGATCGAGTGCTTGAAGACGGGTAATCCGGCGCTGTACAATTAGCGTCCGCACCTTAGCGCGCCGGGTTCCGCAAGCGGGTAACCTCCGCTTCGAGCGACTTGATGCGCTCGTCGCGCTCGGCCAACAATGCGGCCACGTCGGTGGCCTCGAAACGCATGGGAATGTGCTGCGGGCAGTTCATATCCCAGGCAGTAACTGTGAACAGGATCGCCTGCTCAGGTCGTGCCCGATAGCCCTCCGGCATCAGCTGTTGCATGAGATCGGGGTCGTCTTCGACAATTCGCGCTTCGCCCCATAGTTTCACCCTCTGAC
>NZ_JBFUMG010000431.1:0-3828 GCF_054049495.1 Phyllobacterium sp. P5_D12
AGCCCCCTTCGGGTTCGGCTCCCTTTTCTTCTTCGTCCTCAACGTCGTGATACTCCGACAGGTTCTCGACGAGAAGGATCATGCTTTGCGCCACACGATTGCGCCTAGGCTCGTCAAGCACCCCCCGGCCTCTGTCGTGTTCGGCAAGCAGCAATGCAGGAATAGCCACCGAAGCGTAATAATCCATGATCGTTGCCGATTGCAGATACTCCTCGGCCTTTTCTGTTGCTTCGTCCGGATCGCCGGATAACAGCCGTTGATATAGTTGCTGCGGCGGAAGGAGCACCGGCTCATTGCCAAGAAGAACATCCAAAAATTCGAACTTTGGCACGTGTCTTCCGAGAACGACCAGGCACACGGTGAGCGGTGTTGAAAGGATCAATCCGGTCGGCCCCCAGATCCAGGTCCAGACAATGGCGGCCATCAGAATCGCAACGGGGGACAACCCGGTCTTGGAGCCGTAGAGAAGCGGCTCCATGATATTGCTACTGATGAGTTCGAGCACGATGAACAGAGCCGCCGTCCAGACCAGCACCATCCAACCTGGATCGACTGCCAGCGACAGAATAAGCGGAAATGCGGCTGCAATGATTGGTCCAATGTAGGGCACAAAACGGAGAACGATCGCCAGCATGCCCCACAGCATCGGATTGGGAATACCAATGAACCATAGCCCGATCCCGATAGGCACGCCGAAGCTGATGTTGATGATCAACTGCATCAGCAAATATTGGCCGACGCGCTTGCCAGCATCATGCAGGGCAGTCGTCGTTCGGTGAATATCGCTGGCTCCCACCAGCTTTATGAAACGGTCGCGCAAATCTTCACGCCGCATCAGCATGAAAATTACCACCACGATGACAATGCCGATTGTCGCCAAGGGCTGGATCAACGGTCCGGCAAAAGTCTGCAGCAAACTTAAGGGGTCTAGCGGTGGATTGCGTATTTCCACAGGTACGGGTTTGTTAGGATCTGTTCCGCGCAAGGGTGGTAAAGGGGCAGGCGGTGCAACATTTTGGGGAGGCTGTCGCGCGGGGTCTGGTTTGGCCGCTGCTTGGTTGTCGCTTTCAAATCGTTCCACTTCGTCCGACCGACCAATTTCGTCGCTAAAGCGTTTGAACATGCGTGCGCCACGATCAAAAATGCTGTTCCCCGACTGCGCATCCTTGATCGCGCGGATCTTCGTTTCGATATTATACTGATAGCTTGGCAGGTTCTGCGCCAGCACTGTAAGCTGGCTCGCAACAATGCTGACGAAAATGAAGATCACAAGAAAAGCCGTTGTCACAACACTTAGTACGGCAACGCCTTTCGGGACACCCGAGCGATGCAAGCGGGTGACCAACGGCGACAGCGCGAAGGTCAAAAGCAAAGCCAACGCCAGTGGCACGAAAATTTCACGGGCGAAATAAAGCGCTGCTACAACGGCTATCGCGACAATTACTGGTGGAAACTGGTTCGCCGTATTCGCCGAAACAGGTGTATAGATCGATCGTTGGGTTACCCGTTCGACGGCACGCGACGCCCTTCCGGCTTCCTCAGAAGGCATGAAAACCTACCGGCATAACAACCATAAAAACCCATCTCCATTGAAACCCCGCGACAGGAACGAAGTCGGCTCAATTTGGTTGCATTTCACTTCTGGCTCTTGGCACGAGCCTGTCACGTGGGAACCAAATCCTGGTTCGAGTGTTTCGAAGCTGTAAAAGTTTCCCAGGAGAGGGAGGAAAGAATGCCACTAACGACAATTCTCATCATCATTCTTATCTTGGCGCTTATCGGGGTGTTTCCAACTTGGCCTCACGCCAGGAATTGGGGCTACGGCCCCTCTGGACTCGTGGGAATAGTCTTGGTCGTTCTGTTGATTTTGCTTCTGATGGGCAGAATTTAACGCGCTTCTTGGACCCCCATCACGAACGTCATCTGACATGGCTGAAAAGGAGTTTTAAAATGTTACGAGGTGTTTTGCTTTGGCTCATCGGTCTGCCGCTTCCGATCATTCTCATTTTATGGTTGATGGGTTATCTTTCATAAGCTTTGGAAACGGAAGGCCCCTAGTAGACTTGCAGCGCCCCCCAATGCGTGGAACAAATACTGCGGACAAAACGTTCTCGACTGATATCCACCTGTTTTCTCAAGGAGTTTTTCTATGGCTACGGTCTCTTCAAAAATTCGCAAAGCGGTTGACGACGCGACCGATAGCAATCCTGATTTGCAAGCCCAGGTTGCTGCCCTGAAGGAGGACATCGCGAATATTGCAGCAACCCTTGCCAAGATAGGAAAGAGTTCTGCCAAGGACGCCAAACGCAGCGCAGCAAGTTCCTATGAAACCGCAAAAGTCCGCGGTGAGGAAACGTTGGACGATCTTCGCCTGCAGGCTCGTGAACTCGAAGACCAGCTCACTGAGACTGTTCGTGAGCACCCCTTGACCACGATTGCCGTCGCCGCCGGTGTTGGTTTTCTTCTCGCCCTGATTGCCCGCCGCTGACATGCTCAAACTGTTAGCTCCACTTTTAACCAGCGTCGCCGCGGGTGAAGCTGGTCTCGTGATAAACAGATTGAAGCGCAACGCGGTCTTCGCTGGCATTATCGCTGTGCTAGCCACTATCGGCGTGATTTTCCTGGTTGTGGCTGCCTATATCGCCCTTGCCGAGCGCTACGGCGAAATGCATGCGTCGTTGATCCTCGCCGGTAGCGCGTTCGGCTTGGCAATCATTACTTACATAATCATGAAGATCGTCGAACGCGCCGCGCGAAATCGCCAGCGCGAACGTGCAAAGGTTGACACGGCCGCTCTTCTTACAGTTGCGGCTCTTGCTGCAGCACCGGTTGTTCTGCGATCGCGCGCGCTCATGATGCTTGCAGTTCCTCTCGTGGCTTTCGGTGGGCTTTCGCTTCTGACAAAACCAAAGAAGAAGAAAAGACGGCGTCCTGAAGACACCTCATCTACGGGCCAGGATATTTGAGTGATCGCGGATGGGCATGGAAATCAAAGCCTCCATGCCGGTTTCCGGATAACTCAATCTGACACTGCTTGACAGAACCTTATCCAAACTGCGCTCGATCAATCTTTCACCGAGCCCTCGCGCTTCCGGCGGCAACACCTTCGGACCGTTGGATTCTACCCAGTGGATGGTAACGCGGGATTCATCGAGGCCGGATTCTATTTGCCACGACACCCGCACGCGACCGTCGGCGACGGACAGGGCGCCATGTCTAGCTGCATTGGTAGCGAGCTCGTGCAGCGCAATGCCAAGCCCGAGTGCATGGTCCGGCGGTAGAACCATGTCCTCCCCTGCGAGCTCGATCTGTCGAGGATCAAAACCCGCATAAGGCTCCACCTGTTTTGCAATCAGATCGATCAGGCTGATGCCGCTCCATTCTCGATCGGAAAGCAATGTATGTGCTTCCGAAATGGCCCGAAGACGTCCTGAAAACGCCTCCATGAACTCGGCTGGATCGGATGTTCGATTGAGCGTCTGCCGTGCCAGTGATTGCAACATTGCCAAGGTGTTTTTGACGCGGTGATTGAGCTCGCGCAGCAAGAGCCGCGTTTTCTCGGCGGCTTTTTTTGTGTCCGTTATATCAATATTGACACCAACCGCGACCACGGGTCTCCCCTGGGCATCGCGTTCGAAAATGCGGCCGCGTCCTAGAAGCCATTGACCCGATGACGCAGCGCGGAATTCTCCGACATAGTCCTGATTACTGACCAGCGCGCGCGTGAAGGCTGATTTCATGATTGGGAAATCGTCAGGGTGCATTGCCCGGAAGACGTCTTCGCCGCTGACAGCTTGATCGGGTCTAAGACCAAGCATGGAATAGGCC
>NZ_JBFUMG010000432.1:0-3825 GCF_054049495.1 Phyllobacterium sp. P5_D12
GATCATAAGACTCAGAGATCCATCTCGAGGATCGCCATCGAGAAATTGTAGGAGAGTTCACCCTCATCCTCATCCTTGTAGATCAAACCAAGAAACTCGTCGCCGAGATAGAGTTCGGCGGAATCATCCTTGCGTGGACGAGCCTTTACAGTGAGTTCCGTATTTCTGAATGTCCGCTTGAAATAGCTGTCGAGTTTCTTCAGTTCTTCGGGTTTCACGGAGGTCTCCTGTCATATGAAATTCAGGCGCTTTTGGCATGCGGGAGTCGTCCCTGTAAAGGGTTGATTGCGACTGCCTTGGAGCGCGGAGACCTGTAACGCCGCGATTCAGTCGAAATTTGTAACCAACTGGTCCATGGCGCGCGAGGGCTCGGCACAGCCCGTCTCACCTACAATACGTGCGGGAACGCCGGCAACCGTGACATTATGCGGAACAGGTTTTAGCACGACCGAGCCTGAGGCTACTTTCGAGCAATGGCCAATTTCAATGTTACCGAGAATATTGGCGCCAGCGCCGATGAGAACGCCATGACGGATCTTTGGATGCCGGTCGCCGGTTTCCTTTCCTGTACCACCAAGCGTTACTCCCTGAAGGATCGAGACGTTGTCTTCGATGACTGCGGTCATTCCGACGACGATACCTGTCGCGTGATCGAAGAACACTCCCTGTCCCATGGGAACCTGCGGGTGGATATCGGTCTGGAAAACCGAAGACGAACGGCTTTGCAGGTAAAGCGCAAAATCTCTTCGCCCTTCCTTCCATAGCCAATGGGCAAGCCGATGAGTCTGGATTGCCTGGAAACCCTTGAAATAAAGCACGGGTTCGATGAAACGGTCGCAGGCCGGGTCACGATCATAGACGGCCTGGATATCGACACGCAGGATCTGCGACCAGGACGGTGTTGCCTCGACCATCGCCGTAAAAGTCTGGCGCAGCAATTCCGATTCCACATCAGGGTGGTCAAGCCGCTGCGAAATGCGATGAATGACCGCTTCTTCAAGCGATTGATGGTTGAGAATTGTCGTATAGAGGAACGTCGCCAAAAGCGGCTCGTTACGGATAGCCTCGTCGGCTTCGGCGCGGATTGCGAGCCAGATCGGGTCCATCTGCTTGACCGATCCGGTCATCTTTATCGGACTGCTTGCGGACATTTCCTACTCCAGGCATTTGGCCAACAATATTTCTCAAACAACGACCATAAGGCAAAATTGGTTGCTTGACACGTTGATTTCCAGATCGATCGCGCAAGAAATTTTGAACCTGCGATTGATTTGGCTGATGTCAGGCCCCGCCATTCCAAGATTGCCATAGCTTACCTTGTCCTGCAAGGAACGAACCTCCGGAAGCTCGCGCTTCGTTAAATGCTGTGGCGTTTGAGGAAATCCAGAACGACCTGCTTGAACACCTTGTCACCGACCGCGAGCATATGGTCCCGGCCAGGGATATCGATCGCCTCACCATTCGGCATCAGCGCCGCAAGATCCTGCGGGTTTCCGCCAATATCGTCTTTGGTGCCGACAGCGACGAGCGTTGGCTGAGTAATCCGGGCCATGTTTTCTGCGCTGATTTCTTCCTTGGAGGTGATAACGCAGGCAGCCAACGCGATTTTGTCGCTCTTGGTCTTGTCGGCAAACATCCGGAACATTTTTCCGCGCGGATGCGTAATCGCCTCCGGATCGGCGGACATAAGCGCTTCAGCGATAGGCAACCAGTCTCCGGCACCTTCGACCATGCCAATGCCGAGACCGCCAAAAACAAGATCATGCACGCGAGCGGGATGTTCGAGCGCCAGGAACGCACTGATGCGCGCGCCCATGGAATAACCTATGACATGCGCCGTCGGAATGCCGAGATGATCGAGTAGCGCGGCTGCGTCGCCCGCCATGAGCGTCGGCGTATAGACGGCCTTGTCGTGCGGCTTGTCCGATTGGCCGTGACCGCGATTGTCAATTGCGATGGCGCGGTATCCGGCAGACGTCAGTGTTTGCATCCAGCCGGGTTGAACCCAATTGTAGAGGGAGGACGAGGCAAAGCCATGGATGAGCAAGACCGGCTCGCCCTCACCCTCATCCAGATAAGCAAGCTTCAATCCGTCATTGTCGAAAAACTGCATGGTTGGATCCGTTAGTGCGCAATCGCCTCGATAGCGGGATGCCGCACCTTGTCGCCAATTGTCAAGCCGAGACGCTTCGCGGTGCCGGCTTTGACCTCGACAACGAAACGCACCGGGCCGCCCGACGAAATGATCGAGCGTGAGAATGGCACCGCATTTTCGCGAATGGCGGAAATACGGCCATTATCGTCCAGAAAGAGCATGTCTAGCGCGGAGGGTGTGTTCTCCATCCACATGGTTACAAGACGGGTGTCGTCGAAAACAAACAGCATGGCGCTGTTGTCTTTCAGATCAGTGCGGAACATCAAACCGCGCTCGCGCTCTTCGTCGGTATCGGCAATTTCTACCTGGAACGGAATGTCGCCCTTGGCACTATTGATCGTCAGCGCCGTGTGGTCGATGGGCAGATGCATCGGCGTCTGATCGAGCGCCAGAGCAGGAATCGCTGAAAACAGCAGAAAAACAACGACGGCAAAAACTGATTTCAGGCGATACATCAATTGCTCCAGGGTGCGTTGAGATTCGCGATCATGACGAGGCGAAACGGCGATTTTCGAGCGGAGCGTACTTGAAGTACGTGAGCACCGGAAGCACAGAAAAGTGCCGTTTGCAGACTGTCATGGCCTGAATATCAACATACCCTAGTGGGAAGACGGCAGCTGGGTACCAATGTCGGGATGAATTTCCGAGGCCATCAGGCCCTTCTCGCCATGGCCGAAGCGGATCAAGACAACCTGACCTGGACGCAATTCGGTCAAACCGAAATGCCGAAGCGTTTCCATGTGAATGAAAATATCCTCGGTCCCCTCGCCGCGGGTCAGGAAGCCGAAGCCCTTCGTACGGTTGAACCACTTGACCAGGACACGCTCAAGCCCGCTCGAGGGTGTTACCGTCACGTGCGTGCGGACGGGTGGCATTTCGGTCGGATGAACAGCGGTCGCGTTGTCCATGGATTTGACGCGGAAGCATTGCATGCCGCGTTCGCCCTGCTTGACTTCGCAAACGACACGGGCTCCTTCCAGAGCCGTCTGGAAGCCGTCCCGGCGCAGGCAGGTAACATGGAGAAGGATGTCGGGTAGATCAGAATTGTCGGGAACGATAAACCCGTATCCCTTGGCCACGTCAAACCATTTTATTGCGCCCGAAACTTCGATAAGGTCCAAACTGTCGCTTATGCCTTCGTCGGCGAGGGACGGCCGGGCTGATACTGTTCGGTCAGACATGAAGCGAAGCCCCTCCTCTCCAGCGAGGTACTGATTCTCTGCTTGAAGAATAACACCTGTCCAACGCCGAAGAGCAAGTATCATCTGCATGTTTTGTTGAAAACCACACGCGAAACGCGTGTTTATCCTCAACGATGTTGCTCTCGGCTACATCACAAGTTTGTGGAGCTAAACAGGAAGTGTTACGAAAACTGGACGGCGTTCAATCCGTGCAACATTGCCGGTTGCCGCCGACTTTCAACCCCATGAAAGAAATCAAAGGCAAAAGATGCGCTATCTTCACACAATGGTCCGTGTCCGGGACATCGATGAGTCCCTGGATTTCTATTGCAATAAATTTGGCTTGGAAGAGGTTCGCCGCACCGAAAATGAGAAGGGACGCTTCACCCTGATCTTTCTCGCGGCGTCGGAAGACGAGGCAAGATCGGCCGCGGAACGGGCTCCTGAGCTCGAATTGACCTATAATTGGGACCCGGAGGAATATACCGG
>NZ_JBFUMG010000433.1:0-3823 GCF_054049495.1 Phyllobacterium sp. P5_D12
CACCAGAGCGGGTATTGATGGCGGTAGAACGTTTGCGGTCGGCGGGCAAGGAGCTGTGAAATCCCATGCCAACGAACCGAGACGATATCAGGGATTTTCTGAATCGACGGAAGCAGGTCGTGCTGGTCGAGGTGAAGGCAGCAGATGGGTCTACGCCCCGCGAGGCGGGCGCTTGGATGCTGGTTGCGGAGGATTGCATTTTTGGCACCATCGGCGGCGGGCAGCTCGAGTTCATGGCGATCGATCAGTCGCGCAGGTCCTTGAACAGTGGAGCTGATGCTGGAGAGGTGACCGTACCGCTCGGTCCGGAGATTGGCCAATGCTGCGGTGGCCGCGTCTCATTGGGCTTCAAGCGGGTTGATCGAGCGGTGGCCATGACGTTGATCGAGAAGGTCGATCTTGAAATTGCCCAGCGGCCGCATGTTTATGTTTTTGGTGCCGGTCATGTCGGCGATGCACTGGCCATGGCGCTTTCACTGGTCCCGCTGCGAACGATATTGGTCGACACGCGCGAAGAGGAACTTTCCGCCACGCAGGTCCCCGGCATCGAAACCTGCCTGACGGCCATGCCCGAAGCGGTTGTTCGTGATGCGCCAGCGGGAAGTGCATTCGTTGTCCTCACCCACGACCATGCACTGGATTTCTTGATTACGGCCGAAGCGCTTGCGAGGAATGATGCGTCGTACGTCGGCATGATCGGGTCGAAGACCAAGCGGGCGACATTCCGTAATTGGTTGACCCGTGAGGTGGGTCATCCGGAGTTTTTCGACAGGCTGGTTTGTCCGGTCGGCGGGACCACCGTGAAGGACAAGCGCCCGACCGTCATTGCGGCTCTGGCGGCTGCTGAAATCATGGTTTCGGCGTTAAACTATCGCCTTACGCCAAATGTTGCACCCAAAGAACGTAGGCGCGTTCCTGCCTGAGGTGAGCTCTTATTCCAACATTGTACTGACCAGGCGCTGACAGCGCTCGGTCATGAAGTCGATCATCAGCCGGACCTTCGGATCCTGGAAACGCTTGTGCGGGTAGATTGCCGCGAGCTGGATACTGGCCGGAGGCGTGTCTTCGAGGATCGCTTTCAGCGTTCCGTCATTCAAATGGCTTTTCACTTCAAACAACGGTTTGTTGATGATGCCGCGACCCTCAAGCGCCCATTGTGTAAGTACATCGCCATCATCGGAATCATAAGGACCGCTGACTTCCAGCTTGCGAGTACCTTCCGGCATCTGCAGCGTCCAGAAATATTCTTTGGAACCCGGGTAGCGTAAAAGCAGGCAATCATGGTGTTCGGCTATCAGGTCATCGGGCGTTAAGGGTGTACCGCGCCTTTCCAGATAATCCGGCGACGAGCATATAACCCTTTCGCAATTCATGATGCCGCGCATACGCAAATTGGAGTCTTCGAGTATGCCGAGCTTGAAGGCAACGTCGACGCCCTCGCTCATGATATCGACGTTGTGATCTGACAATCTGAGCCGGACTTCGATATCCGGATACTTGTCGTGGAACTCCGGAATGCCGGATGCGATCAGGCGCCGGCCAATGCCAAGCGGTGCGGTGATCCTGATTGCGCCTTTAGGCTTTTTCGACAAATCGGCAATGGCTGCTTCGGCCTCATTGATGGCCTCTATAATCTTGACCGCACCTTCATAGAAGACGCGGCCGTGCTCGGTCGGCGTCAGTTTGCGCGTCGTGCGATTGAAAAGACGGACACCAAGATGACGCTCGAGTTCCTTGATCCGATTGCTGGCGACAGCCGGAGAAGCGCGCTGGTCGCGTCCGGCAGCAGAGAGGTTTCCCAGTTCGACGACGCGAACAAAAACACGAAGGTTATCAAGGTACGACATTATTTTCGCCCGAAGCCTTACACTGTCTGATGATCTAGCATTTTAAAGATTTTTTTGAAAGAGATGGGTCCATTACGGTGTTTCACATGAGCATAGGCTTTGGCACATACTCCCCCACAATTAATGGGAGAGCCGGATGTACGAATACGCTATTGCCTGGGACTGGATGAACTTCGCCGTTCGCTGGTTACATGTGATCACCGGCATTGCCTGGATCGGCTCGTCCTTCTATTTCGTGGCACTTGACCTCGGCTTGCGCCAGCGTCCAGACCTTCCAGCCGGCGCTCATGGGGAGGAGTGGCAAGTCCACGGCGGTGGTTTTTATCACATCCAGAAATATCTTGTGGCGCCTGAGCAGATGCCCGAACATTTGACCTGGTTCAAATGGGAATCCTACGCGACTTGGCTTTCTGGCTTCGCCATGCTTTGCATCGTCTACTATGTAGGCGCCGATCTCTACCTGATCGATCCGCATGTGCTCGACGTTTCGCGGCCTGTCGCTATAGCGATTTCCCTCGCATCGATTTTTGGCGGCTGGATCGTCTATGACACTATTTGCAAATCACCGCTCGGCAGAAACGACACGCAGCTGATGGTGCTGCTCTATTTCGTGCTGGTCGGCATGGCCTGGGGCTATACGCAGCTGTTTACCGGGCGTGCTGCGTTTCTTCATCTTGGCGCGTTTACGGCGACGATCATGTCCGCCAACGTGTTCATGATCATCATCCCGAACCAGAAGAAAGTCGTTGCTGACCTCATCGCAGGCAAGGTCCCGGATCCCGCGCTGGGCAAGCAAGCCAAGCAGCGCTCGACCCACAACAATTATCTGACCCTGCCAGTGCTGTTCCTGATGTTGTCGAACCACTATCCACTGGCATTCGGCACGAAGTACAACTGGATCATTGCCTCGCTGGTGTTCCTGATGGGCGTCACGATCCGCCATTGGTTCAACACCCGCCACGCGCGCAAGGGGGAACCGACGTGGACGTGGCTGGTTACCGCGATCCTCTTCGTCATCATCATGTGGCTCTCGACCGTGCCGAAGATCCTGTCAGGCGAAGGTGCAGAGGAGAAGGTCTCGGCCGTCCAGCAGCCGTTCATTTCCGCGGAAGCCTTCCCCAAAGTGAAGGACACTATCCTCGGACGCTGCTCGATGTGCCATGCCAAGGAACCCGGCTGGGAGGGCATCATCGTGCCACCCAAAGGTGTCGTGCTTGAAACCGACAGCGAGATCGCGGCACATGCCCGCGAAATCTATCTGCAGGCGGGTCGCTCGCATGCAATGCCACCGGCGAACGTCAGTGGCATTACCGACGAGGAGCGCCGGCTGCTTGCGAGCTGGTATGAGACCACAGTTCAGGGAGGAACAGTCCAATGAGCAAATTGCTTCTGCGCGGCCGCGTACTGACATTCGTCGACGAGCCAAAAAGCATCGACGACCAGTCCGCCTATAGCTATTTCGAAGATGGCGCGGTGCTGGTCGACAACGGCAAGGTTGTCGATGTCGGGGAATATTCGGCGCTCGCCGCCATTGCCGGACCACAAACCCAGGTCAAGGATCATCGCCCTCATTTGATCCTGCCTGGCCTCATCGATACCCACCTGCATTTCCCGCAGACGCAGGCGATCGCCTCCTATGGCGCGCAGCTCATGGAGTGGCTGAATACCTATATCTTCGTCGAGGAGCAGAAATTCTCGTCCACCGCGCATGCCGATTTCATCGCCGGCCGCTTCATGGACGAGCTGTTGCGCAACGGCACGACATCGGCTGCTGCCTATTGTTCGGTTCACCGGACAAGCGTTGACGCTTACTTTGCCGCCGCTGAGAAGCGCAACATGCTGATGATCGGCGGCAAGGTCATGATGGATCGCAACGCTCCCGACGCGCTGCGTGATACGCCACAGTCCGGCTATGATGACACCAAGGCATTGATTGCCAAATGGCATGGCCGCGGCCGCGCGCATTATGCGATCAG
>NZ_JBFUMG010000434.1:0-3816 GCF_054049495.1 Phyllobacterium sp. P5_D12
ATGCCCGCTCGACCCACACGCCATACTGTTGGGCGATGACAAAGACATTGGTTGCGGTAGGCAATGCCGCCATGAGCATGGCCGTGTAAATCCACACCGGCGGAAAATTCCCGACAAGATTCAGCACCCCATAAATCAGTAACGGCTGAACCAGCAGCTTGATGGGGACGATGAGATAAAGCTCCCTCGGTACGCGCCGCAGTGGGCGTAATGCAAGCGTTGCGCCCATGGCAAAGAGCGCGCAAGGCGCTGCTGCCTTGGCCAGGAGATCGATCATGCGGTCGATTGCGACAGGTGGCTCGATACCAAGTATCGCGGCACCCACACCCATGATCGTCGCGATAATGAAAGGATGGCCGAATATCTTGCGTAGGACACCGATAGCGACGTCGCGCGGAGAACGCTTGTCATTGCCCGAAAGCGCCATCAACAGCGGTGCCATCACGAAGTGCAGCGTGTTGTCGAAGCAGAATATCAGCGCGACGGGCACGGCCGCCGACGCACCGAAGGCAAGAATTGCCAGGGCCGGCCCCATGTAACCAATATTGCCGTAGGCAGCAGCAAGCCCTTGAATCGTGCTTTCATCGATCTTCCGCGTCCGTGCGAACGCGATCAGAAACATCGTCAGGAAAATGGCAAATGTCGACAAAGTGCATCCGACAATAAAGGTCCACTGGGTCAATTCCGCCACGGGCGTTTTCGAAAGTATTTGGAAAAATAGAGCCGGCAACGCCACATAAATGATGAACGTATTCATCCACCCCAGCGCTTCTAAAGGCTGGTGATTGATACGTGCCACGAAAAAGCCAAGGAAAATCAGTCCAAAGAATGGAAGTACCAGATTGAAGACACTGAGCATGACGGACTTTTTGAATTTATGGCGGGATAGAGTGGTCGCAGGAACCATTTAGGCTCGCGAGCTTTGATAGAAACAGATACCTACTACGAATGACGATGATGACACAGATACGCCATGCAAAATTTCAGATCGGCCAGGTAGTCAGCCACAGGATATTCGCATTCCGGGGCGTGATCTTCGACGTGGATCCGGAATTCGACAATACGGAAGAATGGTATAGATCCATTCCCGAGGATATTAGGCCCCGGCGCGACCAGCCCTTCTATCACCTTTTTGYAGAAAACTCCGAGAGCGAATATGTYGCCTATGTTTCGGAACAGAACCTTGTTCCCGATACGACCGGTGTGCCCTTGAGGCATCCGCAGATCAAGAACATGTTTGAAACGCCGGAAAACGGTGTCTATCGCGTGAAAAAACCGCATATGAACTAGCAATAAAAAAGGACGCTCGAAGCGTCCTTTTTTAGCTCTCAGTGCCGGTTGATTAATTGCCGGTTTTGGCTTTTTCCTGCTCAGCCTTCATCTTCTCCTCGAACTCCTTCTGACGCTTCTGGACTTCGTCCTGAAGTGTCTTCTGGCGCTGTTCGAGCTCGTTCTGCTGCAGGCCGGGACCCTCATAAGCCTGGGTGAAACCGGTGAGCGCAACGTTGATCGGATTGGGCTTGTTCTGGAAGTTGACCGAAGTCATCGTCAGCTGATTGCCTTTCTTGAAGGCAGCAAGCAGGTCATCGGACAAGGCAACTTCGGAGATGCAACGATCCGGGAAGCAGATGGCGTAATCAACTTTCTGGGTCTTGCCGCCGTTGATCTGGAGGCCGACCCCCGGGGCGATCAGACGGCCGGTCGGGACGGAAACCTGGAAGATCTTGCGATTGATCTTACCCTTGATCTCGATAAGGTTGACGGCCGTCAGGAGCTGGCCGCTATCGGCCGTCACGATGTTCTGCGTATTGCAGATGTCGTTGTCTTCCTGTTTCGAGCAAACCTTGAACCAACCCTGAGGCGCTCTTTGCTGCTGCTGGGCTGAGGCTGGTACTGCCGCGGCGGCAAGTAATGCAACGGCACCGGCGAAGGATGCGGTTGCAGCGAAAGTCTTTCGGGTGGACATGGTCAACTGGTTCCTTTCAGCGCACTTATCCGAAGTGTGGCTTGATCACTTGTATTTGCTTGTCTGGCTTTGGTCACTAAATGCGGCAACAGAGTGACCCTAGAGCGAGATGCAATTATCGAACGCCGTGTTACACTGCATGCCGATGCAAATCCAGACTACTTTTGGCTGTCTATGAATTCAGATGGCACATAACACGTCTTCCGCCGCAGAATCGTCTTCAAATGATAGTCTTTGACACGAATCAGGGTAAATCGCGCCTTTAAATGCGCAAGGTTGAGACGATGTTGAAGAGAAGTTTGCAGATTCTGGCGCTTTTGATCGCAGCATGTTCGGCAATGGACGCTTCTTTTGCAGAACCAACCTATGGAATCGCCATGCACGGCGAGCCAGCCCTGCCCGCGGACTACAAGAATTTCCCCTATGTCAATCCGGCCGCGCCAAAGGAAGGTTCCATTACCTATGGTGTAGTCGGCACATTCGACAGCCTCAATCCGTTTCTGATCAAGAGCATGCGAACGACCGCACGCGGCATGTTCGGCGATTCCGAATTTGGCAATCTGGTCTACGAATCACTGATGCAGCGAAGCGCTGACGAGCCTTTCACCATGTATGGTTTGCTCGCCGAAAAGGTTGAAACCAATGACGAGCGAACCTGGGTCGAATTCACGCTCAATCCGAAGGCGAAATGGTCCGACGGGCAGCCGGTAACGCCCGAAGATGTGATCTTCACGTTCGATGTTCTGACCAAAAAGGGACGACCGCCCTTTAGCAGCCGCATGAAACTGATCTCAAAAATCGAAAAAATTGGCGAACACGGCGTAAGGTTCACATTCAACGAGCAGGCGAACAGGGAGTTTCCGCTGGTCTTGGCGCTCATGCCGGTCCTTCCGAAACATGCGATCGACATCGACAAATTCGACGCTTCGCCCTTGGCCATCCCGGTCGGCAGCGGGCCCTACATCGTTTCGAAGGTCCAGCCGGGCCAGCGTATCGTTTTCAAGCGAAACCCCGACTACTGGGGCGCTGACCTGCCGAGCAGGGTCGGGTTCAACAATTTCGACACGGTAACGGTCGAGTATTTCCGTAACGATCAGGCGCAGTTCGAAGCCTTCAAGAAAGGTGTATTCGACGTATTCATGGAAGGCGATCCCAACAAATGGGCGACGTCCTATGATTTTCCTGCAGTCAAGGACGGCCGGGTCATCAGGGAGACGTTCCGGTCAAGATCGCCTGCCAACATGTTCGGCTTTGTCTTCAACACGCGGCGCCCTTTGTTTCAGGACAAGGCTGTCCGGGAAGCGCTCGCGCTCATGTTCGATTTCGAATGGACCAACCGCAACCTCTACGCCGGCCGCTATCAGAGACTGGGCAGCTACTGGCAAGGCTCGGAGTTGTCTGCAGTCGGCAAACCTGCAGACGCAACGGAACGCGCGCTGCTGGCGCCATATCCGGATGCGGTGCTGCCGGAAGTGATGGACGGCACCTATGAGCCTGCCAAAACGGATGGAACAGGGCGCGATCGCAAGGAAATGAAGCGCGCTTATGACATTCTGGTCAGCCGGGGTTACAAGATCGAGAAGGAACAGATGCTCGACCCGCATGGAACGCCCCTCACATTCGAAATTCTGACGCGCTCCGTTGGCGAAGAGCGTCTTGGCCTTGCCTATAAACGCACGCTTGAGCGTCTTGGTATTGGGGCAACCATCCGTACGGTCGACGACGCTCAGTATCAAAAGCGCCTGCAGACGTTCGACTACGACGTTATCCTGGGCGCGTATTCAAATTCGCTTTCGCCGGGATATGAGCAATTCAGCCGCTGGGGCAGCCAGTCGAAAGAAGTTGAAGGC
>NZ_JBFUMG010000435.1:0-3799 GCF_054049495.1 Phyllobacterium sp. P5_D12
GCTGTCGGGGGCGGGGCTTAAAACGCGCATGAAATCGGTTGCTCTTGAGCGTGACCAGATCAGGTCGCGCGAAAGGTCACGTCTTGCTTCGGAAAGCGATAGCAGACGCAAGAACGGCAAGTCCCTGCGGCTAACGGAACGGCAAGGCGTACGCCAGTTTGTCGAAAGACTGGATCTGCAACGGGCACTCGCTGACGAAAAGACGCTCGCCGCGCTGCGCATGGCCGGCTTTCGGGGACAGAACGCTCTGAATATCTTTCTGGCGGCACGGTTTGGCCTGCCATTTATTACGCTCGCTCTTGCGGTTCTCTATGTTTTCGGCTTGGACGGCCTTGCGGATAAATCGACGCTTATTCGGTTGGCGGCGTGCTTTGCCGGCGCGTATGTTGGCTTCTATCTGCCAAATCTCTATGTGAGAAATGTTGCTGGCAAGCGAAAGCAATCCATACAAATGGCATGGCCCGATGCTCTGGACCTGTTGTTGATCTGTGTGGAGTCGGGCATGTCGATCGAAGCCGCTTTCAAAAAGGTATCGGAAGAGATCGGCGTTCAGTCGGGCGAGCTGGCTGAGGAGCTGGTCCTGACAAATGCGGAACTTTCGTTCTTGCCGGAGCGGCGCCAAGCCTATGACAATCTTGCGATCCGCACAGGGCTCGAAACCGTAAAGTCCGTGGTACAGGCGCTGGTTCAATCGGAACGTTACGGCACGTCGATCGGCACTGCCTTGCGCGTTCTATCCGACGAGAGCCGCGAGATGCGTTTGATGGCGGCCGAAAAGAAGGCTGCGGCACTGCCGCCAAAGCTGACAGTTCCAATGATCCTCTTTCTGCTTCCCGTGTTGTTCTGCGTCATTCTGGGACCTGCCGTCATTCAAGTACAGGCTCAGGGTGGCATATTCGGCCCCGCAACGCCAAAATAACTACTTCATTTGGTTCGTGAAAAAGCCGCCTGACTGGGCGGCTGTTTTGCTGTGTCGGACGAAACGATCAGCTCTTGGGCTGCTTCTTGTCTTTCAGCATGTTCCATGAATTTTGTTGCGACAACATCGACCGCAGATATCGCACGTTGGTCTGCGCCTGCTGGGGCGAAAGTTCCTGTTTGGCGATATTCTCGGCTTCGTCAAAACGCCCCTGCAGCCCAACGACAAGTGCAAGGTTCTGCCGCACGCGGCTGTCAGAACCCTTCGCATTCACGGCCTGGCGCATATATTGTTCGGCAGTGGCCAATTCCCCCGAGAGGACGTAGGACATGCCCATGTTGGACAGGATCGAAGCTTCGTTTGGACTAATGATCAGTGCCTGCTTGTAGAGATCACGAGCTTCGCCCGTCTTGCCCATTTGATCGAGGATGGCACCTTCCGCCGAGAGCAGTTTCCAATCCGGGTATTCCGGCGTCTGGGCGCGGCGTAGCGCGTCGAGAGCCGCGTCGAACTCGCCTGTGCTGGCGAGCGCTTTGCCATAGGCGGCGAGCACCTGGCGATCTTTCGGGTAGGCAATGGCGAGGCTTCGCATCACGGCGAGAGCCTGATCGCTGCGACCGGTCATGCGCAAGACAGTGGAAAAATTCAGCGCCGCAGATCTGTCTTTGGGATTTGCTTCGTAGCGCTTGCCGAGGCTGGACGAAGCCTGCATCAGCTGTTCCTGGTTCATCTGATCGAAATTGCCAGCGGGAAGCGTGTCGGTGGTAGTGGCGGCCGGGGTGATCGATCCTGTCGTCGTCTTGTCGGTGGTTGTGCAGCCGGAAATTCCGGAGGCCAACGCGACAATTGCAACAGCATAAATGAAGCGGCGATTACATTGAATAATGCCAACGCTTGTCATAGTTTGCCCCATCCGCAGCACAAATCACCTGTGCGTTAACCATTTCCTTGGCTTAGAAATATTCTGTTAACCCTAACGGACGGTTAATGACCTGAGGGTGCGGTACAAAAGTACGAGCGAGAAGAGAACGTTATGGCTAGTGATATCAAAGTTGGAACAATGGCAGGCAGCAAGCCGATCTGGTTCGTGAAAAAAGGCGAATTGGAAGATGCCGGCCTCGATAGTACTGCCCTTGCATGGGCGAAAGCCAATGGGTTTGATGGCCAGGCTGCCCGTGTTCTTGTTGTTCCGGGGGAGAACGGCGACGTTGCGGGTGCTCTGTTCGGCATTGGCAAGGACGATATCCGGCTCGTTGCCGGCAAGCTGGCCAGTGCGTTGCCAAAAGGGGACTGGTACATTGCGAGCCCAGTCAGCGAGCCAGATCTCACTGCTTTGGCGTTTCTCCTCGGAGGTTATAAATTTACGCGCTACACGAAAAAAGATGATGCTGAAGTCACGCTTTCGACACCCAAGGGCGCCGATGAGACGGATGTGAAACGGCTCGCCAAGGCCGTCACGCTGGCACGGGATCTTATTAACACGCCGACCAACGATATGGGCCCCGTAGCGCTGGAAGCAGCGGTACGAAACGTTGCCGAAGAACACAAGGCAACGTTCAGCGTGATCAAGGGCGATGATCTGTTGAAAAAGAATCTCCCCATGATCCACGCGGTAGGACGGGCAGGAAGCCAGGAACCTCGCCTGATCGATTTTGCATGGGGCAACAAAAATGCGCCAAAGGTAACACTGGTCGGCAAAGGCGTTTGCTTCGACACAGGCGGTTTGGATATAAAGCCTTCGAGCGGCATGCTCCTGATGAAAAAGGATATGGGCGGCGCGGCCAACGTGCTGGCGCTGGCTGGACTGATCATGGATGCAAGGCTGCCGATCAGGTTGCGTGTACTGATACCGGCGGTCGAAAATTCGATTTCGGCCAATGCGTTTCGCCCTGGAGACATATTGACCAGCCGCAAGGGCCTGACCGTCGAGATCGGGAATACTGATGCAGAGGGACGCTTGATCCTCGCGGATGCGCTTGCATTGGCTGATGACGACGAGCCGGAAATCCTCATCGACATGGCTACCCTGACCGGCGCAGCACGTGTCGCGCTGGGCCCGGATTTGCCGCCCTTCTATACCAATGATGATGGATTTGCTTCGGAGGTCGCGGTCTCCGCAGATGCGGTTGCCGATCCCGTATGGCGCATGCCCCTTTGGCAACCCTATGACGCCAGACTCTCTTCCCGTGTCGCCGATATCAACAATGTCACCTCTGACGGTTTTGCCGGATCGATCACTGCGGCACTATTCCTGCAACGCTTCGTCGGCAAGGCGAAGGTCTGGGCGCATTTCGATATTTTCGGCTGGAACCCGGTGGAGAAGCCGCACGCTCCGATTGGAGGCGAGGCACAGGCTATCCGCGCACTTTACCATCTTCTTAAAGAGCGTTACCCGAGCAAATGATTGCCTTGCGTGGTTCGATGCAACGGCTAGAATGGAACGGAGCCGAAATGATCGCGGGTGACGTTCATGAATATAGAGCTGAGACCGCTTCAGGCACTGACATTGTGGAAGGAAATTGCGCTGTCGGAGGTGCGCGACGATGCCCATGATCTTACGATGCGACAGCTGGCCGTACTTCTGACGGTTTATCTCGAACAGCCGCCGCACACGATACGGGGCATGGCGGCAAAGCTCGGTGTAACAAAACCCGTCATCACTCGCGCTCTCGACACAATGGGATCCTACGGTTTGGTCGATCGACACCGCGATGAGAAGGACAAGCGCAATGTTCTCGTCAAGAGAACGGTAAAAGGTGCGCTGTATGTTGAAAGGCTCGGCGACCTGATTATCGCCAAAGCAAGAGGATTGCCGCTTTGAAAGCTGAAAATCTCGACAAGCGGCTGAACGCATTCCGCCCCGATCTTGCTGACGAAAGC
>NZ_JBFUMG010000436.1:0-3795 GCF_054049495.1 Phyllobacterium sp. P5_D12
GTCCATGGGTGCCGCCATCGTGCAGATACTCGTGCTCGATCTGGTGTTTTCTGTAGATTCCATCATTACCGCTGTCGGCATGACTGATGAAATCGCGATCATGGTTATCGCCGTGCTCGCTGCCGTGACTGTTATGATGCTGGCAGCCGAGCCGTTGTCAAAATTTATCGCCAACAACCCGACTATAGTCATGCTTGCGCTTGGCTTCCTTTTGATGATTGGTATGACGCTGATCGCCGACGGGTTTGGCTACCATGTTCCCAAAGGCTACATTTATGCGGCTATGGGCTTTTCCGCTCTTGTCGAGGCGCTCAACATGCTGGCGCGTCGCAGAAAAAAGTAGTGTTGATTACAGTTCGATTACCTTAACGTTTGCAAGAGGATTTGCATCCAATGACCCAGACCACTTTTGCCGAGGCTTTTGTTCCACTTAAACTCGCTAACCGATCGCTCGCGTTCAAGGCGCTAGCAGTGGTGATCGGCACTGCGTTTCTTGCAGTCAGTTCGTGGATTTCGGTTCCGATGGTTCCGGTGCCAGTCACCATGCAGACCTTCGCGGTCACTATGGTAGGCGCTCTCTATGGCTGGCGGCTCGGTGGCATCACCGTCATCGCATGGCTTCTCCAATCTTTCATCGGATTGCCTGTTTTGGCCGAGGGCATGCCGGGCCAGATTGCCTTTGCAGGTCCAACAGCTGGATATCTGTTTTCCTTTCCTGTTGTTGCGGTATTCGTTGGTCTTCTCGCGGAACGTGGGCTGACGCGTAATCCATTCGCGGCTTTCGGTGTCATGCTTCTCGGCAATGCGCTATGCCTTGTGCTCGGCGGGGCGTTGCTGGCAAACTTGATCGGCCTCGAAAAGGCATGGATTTTCGGCGTTGCGCCATTCATCATCGGCGGTGTCCTCAAATCGGCGCTGGCTGCCGCAACGATCGAAATGTTCCGCCGCTCAGGTATCCGCCTCTCTTGACGGTCAAGCTTCGCGCGCACCATCTGCTCTGCGTGCTGACCTATGTCGGTAAAGGCTATAGTCCCGCCTTTACCGCAAACTACGACAGCATCGTTGCGAGATTGGTGGCGGGCGAGAATATCCTGATTGAGGAGGGTCCGGACGATATCTGTCGGCCCCTTCTTGCGACGACCGAGCCGCATTGCTTGCGCGACAGCGTTATTGAGCGCGATACCAAGGCGATGCATGACGTCGCTGATCTGCTTGGCAGACCGCTTCAGGTCGGCGACACTATAAATCTTGACGCCATGACGGTCGGAAAATTCCGCGATGCCTTCACGAAGGGCCAAACCCGACGCGCTTGTATCGGTTGTGAGTGGTTTGAACTTTGCTCCGCAATATCGAAATCCGGCTACCAAGACATCAGACTGAAGTTTGAGTGAACGCCCGAAGCGACTGGTGCTGGACGAGGCGCCGCTTTTTACCTATAAGGGCGCCATTCCAGAAGCATGTTTCCGCTCGGTGCAGCCCGCAAATTGCAGGGCCCTGAAGTGAAACATCAACAACCGCAAGAACACGCAGGGGTGCCATGGCAGGCCATTCACAGTTCAAGAACATCATGCACCGCAAAGGCCGCCAGGATGCCGTTCGGTCAAAGATCTTTTCCAAGCTCGGGCGCGAAATCACGGTCGCTGCCAAGCAGGGTCTGCCTGACCCGTTGATGAACCCGCGCCTGCGTCTGGCCGTACAGAACGCCAGGGCGCAGTCGATGCCAAAGGACAATATCGAGCGCGCCATCAAGAAGGCGTCTGGTGGCGATGCCGACAACTACGAGGAAGTCCGCTATGAGGGCTATGGCCCGGGCGGCGTTGCTGTCATCGTCGAGGCATTGACGGACAACCGAAACCGTACGGCCTCCAATGTGCGTGCGGCCTTCACCAAGGCTGGTGGCGCCTTGGGCGAAACCGGCTCCGTCGGCTTCATGTTCAATCGCGTTGGTGAAATCACCTACAAGCCCGAGGCGGGCAACGCTGACAAGGTTATGGAAGCTGCGATCGAGGCTGGCGCCGACGATGTGGCGAGTGACGAAGAGGGCCATGTGATCCTGTGCGCTTTCGAAGACATAGGCGACGTTTCGAAGGCGCTGGAAGCCGCGCTTGGTGAAGCGGAATCAATCAAGGCGATCTGGAAGCCCGCGACGACCGCTCCGGTTGATGAAGAAAAGGCGCAGTCGGTTCTTCGATTGATTTCAACGTTGGACGATGATGACGACGTGCAGAACGTTTATGCGAACTTTGAAGTGAGCGACGAAGTTCTGGCCAAGCTCAGCGCAGCCTGATCCTATTAAAAATAATGACCCGCCAGAAATGTCCTGGCGGGTTTTTGTTTGAACTTAGTTGACCGGTCCGTCACCACCCAGAGCTTCCATATCCGCGTCAGTCGGCCTTACTCCGGTGGCGCGATTGACCAGAATGGTAACAACCCATAGCACCACACCGATCCCGATGAGTATCCCGGCGATCTTGTATTGCACTGGGTCGCGGCCCGTCCAGGGGCCCGCGAAGAAGGCGCAGCAGATTGCACCGACGATCGGCAGAAACGTCGGGGTGCGGAAGTGATCGTGGTCGACGCTTTCTTTTCGCAAGACCAGAACTGCAATATTGACGATCGTGAAAACGAAAAGCAGCAATAGCGCCGTCGTGCCACCAAGAGCGGGGACCTCCCCCACAAACAGAATCAGGGCAAATGCCAGCAATGTCGTGAAGGCGATCGCCAGATATGGCGTGCGACGTCTGGCGTGTACTTTGCCGAAAATCGGCGGCAACACATGTTCACGGCTCATGCCATAGACGAGGCGGCTCGCCATCAACATGTTGATCAGCGCGCTGTTAGCAACGGCGAACATAGTGATGAAGCCGAAAATCCATAGCGGGAAATTCGGCGCCCCGGCCTGGACGACCTTGAGCAGCGGGGTTTCGCCCTCGCCGAGATCGGCAGGTGTCACGAGGGTGATGGCGGAAATAGAGACCAGCACATAGATGATGCCGGTAATGAAGAGACCCGCCAGCAGCACTTTTGGAAATATTCCCGACGGGTTCTTGCATTCCTCGGCCATGTTGACCGAGTCCTCGAAGCCAACCATGGCGAAAAAGGCGAGGGTGGTCGCGGCCATAACCGACCAGAAGACGCTGGTATCCGGCGATGTGGCAAATTGCGTGATGCGGGAAACGTCGCCCTGACCAGCGGCAATGGCCCACAAGCCGATGAAGATGATGATCAGGAGTCCTGTCAGCTCCACCATGGTCAGAACCACATTGGCTTTGACGCTTTCGCCAACGCCACGAAAGTTCACAGCCGCAACGATCGCCATGAAGGCGAGGGCGACGAGCGAGATGCCGATCCCGGTTTCAAGATTGAGCTGAAACGCCCCTGAAAGGTTGGCGGCGAATGCACGCGATGCGGTCGATGCGGAGGTGATGCCCGAACACATGACAGTGAAGGCGACGATGAAGGTGATGAAGTKGATGCCGAAGGCCTTGTGCGTATAAAGCGCGGCGCCGGCCGCCTTCGGATACTTCGTCACGAGCTCGAGATAGCTGAAGGCGGTGACGACGGCGACGACGAAGGCCACGAGGAACGGCAGCCAGACGACACCGCCAACCTGCTTGGCAACTTGTCCAGTGAGCGCGTAGATGCCGGTGCCCAAAATATCGCCGACGATGAAGAGGAGCAGGAGCCAAKGGCCCATGACCCGATGAAGACTTGGCTCGATCGTCGCCCCTGAAGCGGCGTTGCTACCTGAAGTCATGTCGGTCATCGGGTACTCCCTCCCTTGCACATGCAGAT
>NZ_JBFUMG010000437.1:0-3791 GCF_054049495.1 Phyllobacterium sp. P5_D12
CGCGTGGATCATGACGGCGGGCGAAGCACGCGTCGCCGGCGCCATCCCTTGCGGCCTTTTGCAGGGCGGCAGCGTCACGAAAGCCATCAGGAAGGGCGAACTCATCACCAGCGCCAACGCCGCCCCCGCGCAAGGCTCCAGGATCGTTGAACTCCGCGCCCGCCAGGACAAATTGGTTTATGGCGCGTGAGCCTCGAAAGCATCTAGAATCAGACAGGGAGTGCCGACATGGCATCCGCCAGAAATTCAAACGCCAAGCGCCATGACGATGGTAGCAACCTTCCCTTCGCGTTTCGGCACTATCCGCCTGAACTGCTGAAGGGAGCACTGCGCAAGATGTATCTGATACGGCGCTTCGAAGAGGGTGCAGAGGAGTCCTATACGCGCGGCCTCATCCACGGCACCATGCACCTGTCCATTGGTCAGGAAGCGAGTGCGGTCGGCATTTCCATGCCGCTCGCCGAAGATGACATGATCACCTCGACACATCGCGGTCATGGTCACTGCATCGCCAAGGGCGCGGAAGTCTCGAAAATGTTCGCCGAGTTCTTCGGCAAGGAAACCGGATACTGCAAGGGCCGTGGTGGCTCCATGCATATCGCCGATGTCTCCAAGGGCAATCTCGGTGCGAATGGCATCGTCGGTGGCGGTATCCCTATTGCCGTTGGTGCCGCTCTGTCCGCAAAAAAACAGAAGAACGGCAAGGTTGTCATCTCCTATTTCGGCGACGGCGCCAACAATGAGGGTGCGTTTCACGAAGCGCTCAACATGGCTTCAATCTGGAAGCTGCCGGTGGTTTTCGTCTGCGAGAACAATGGTTATGGCATGTCGACATCAACCAGGCGTTCAACGGCTGTTGCGAACGTTGCTGATCGCGCAGTCGCCTATAACATGCCGGGCGTTGTCGTCGACGGCAACAATCTTTCCGATGTCGCCGAAGCCTCGCACGCTGCGGTGGAACGGGCGCGCCGGGGTGAGGGGCCAACCCTCATCGAGTGCAAGACCTATCGTCATCGCGGTCATTCGAAGAGTGACCGCAACCGCTACCGGACAAAGGAAGAGATCGAGGACTGGATCAGCAATCGCGATCCGATCCATCTGTTCGAAGATCAGCTGAAGGAATTCGGTTTCGTCAACGATGCCGACATCGAAGCGATCCGGACAAGCGCCGAGGCGGAGATTGCCGAGGCGATCGAATTCGCCAAGAACAGCCCATCGCCTACTCTCGATAATCTGACACGCGACGTTTACACGGTTGAAATTTAATGGACGAGATAATCCGCGAACTGAGCTATTCGCAGGCAATCCAGGAAGCCATGGCCGTTGCCATGGAGGCCGATGACCGCGTGTTTCTGATGGGCGAGGATATCGGCGTCTACGGCGGCGCTTTTCAGGTGACCGGTGATCTTGTGCATCGTTTCGGTGAAGATCGGGTGATGGATACGCCCATCTCCGAGCTTGGCGGTGCGGGCGTTGCCGTCGGTGCGGCCTTGACCGGAATGCGGCCGATCTTTGAGTTCCAGTTTTCGGATTTCGCCGCGCTTGCAATGGAACAGATCGTCAATCAGGCGGCCAAGATTCGCTATATGCTCGGCGGTGCTGTCTCGGTGCCTCTGGTGATGCGCTTTCCCGCCGGCTCCGGTACAGGCGCCGCGGCGCAACACAGCCAAAGCCTTGAAGCGTGGTTTGGTCACGTACCTGGCCTGAAGGTTATTCAACCGTCGACGCCGTATGATGCCAAAGGCATGTTGCTCGCGGCCATCGAAGACCCGGATCCCGTTATGATTTTCGAGCACAAGCTGCTCTACAAGATGAAGGGTCACGTTCCGGAAGGACACTATACCGTGCCGATCGGCAAGGCTGCTGTCGTGCGCGAAGGAACCGATCTGACCATCGTTGCTTCGGCCATTATGGTGCACAAGGCACTGGAAGCGGCGCGTGAGCTCGAAAAAGAAGGCATCAATGTCGAGGTCGTCGATTTGCGCACCGTGCGTCCGATGGACAAGGAAACCATCATCGCCAGTGTCAAAAAAACGTCGAAGCTGATGTGCGTCTATGAAGGCGTGAAAACGCTTGGCATCGGAGCAGAAGTCAGCGCGATGATCGCCGAAAGCGAGGCCTTCGATTATCTCGATGCGCCGATCGTGCGCCTTGGTGGCGCGGAGACGCCGATACCCTATAATCCCGAGCTCGAGAAGGCGACGGTGCCGCAAGTGCCCGGTATTCTGAAGAGCGCTCGCGATCTCGTTAAAGGGATTCGTTGAATCATGCCCGTCGAGGTGATCCTGCCCAAGGTCGATATGGATATGGAAAGTGGCCAGATTTCGCGCTGGTACGCAAAGGACGGCGACGCTGTCACCAAAGGGCAGGTGCTGTTCGAAATCGAAACTGACAAGGCCGCCATGGAAGTGGATGCACCGTCTTCGGGCATTTTGCGCAATGTCACGGCGGCGGAGGGCACGACAGTTCCTGTGGGCCAGGCGGTAGCGTGGATATTTGCCGAAGGTGAGGCCTACGTGACTGCGGCACCAACAAACACTGCAGATGCACCGGCAGCTGTTGCGCCAGCGGCAAAGCCGGCGGCTGTATCAAAAGAAACCGCGCCTGCAACGACGGCAACGACCGCTGACAAAACTGACGGCGTTCGTGCAACGCCTCTGGCTCGGCGCGTTGCCAAGGAAGCTGGCATTGATCTGACGTCGGTTTCAGGGTCTGGACCCAAGGGACGCATCCAGAAGAAAGATGTCGAAATTGCCACCCCGCAGGGTGCGGCGGTCGCGAAGCCAGTCGTGCAGGTTCGCGAACCTGCCGTTCAAGCCGGTGCTCCGCTACACGCGGCATGGTTGCGTGAAGGCAAAAATTCGGCGTTGGCGCCGCTTGTCCTGATTCATGGCTTCGGCTCCGATCTCAACAGCTGGAGACCGATGCTGGGCGGTGGCACGTTGGACAATCCGATCCTTGCCATCGACCTGCCGGGCCATGGCGCATCGCCGCACACCATTCCAGATGATCTGCATGCGATTGCCGAATTGGTGGAACAAACCGTTGCTGCCTATCACACTGGACCAATAATCCTGGTCGCGCACTCGTTTGGCGGCGCGGTCGCAACCGAAGTGGCTGCCCGCGGCCATCTCGACATTCGTGCACTGGTCCTGATCGCATCGGCCGGGCTTGGACCTGAAATCAATGGTGCGTTTCTTTCAGGATTCGTCCGGGCTCGCACCGAGCCGAGCCTCGTCGCGTGGATGAAGCAGCTGGTTCAGGATGAAAGTCTTTTGACCAAGCCATTTATCAGCGCAACGCTGGCTCAATCGCAAAATGTGGCTTTGCGCGACGCACAGCAGCTCGTTGCCGACCGTTTTTTCGCTGACGGAACGCAGGTCATCGATGTCAGGTCGACCCTTGCCAACCTGACCCTTCCGGTCCGTGTGATTTTCGGAGCAGCTGATCGGGTTATCCCCGCGACACACGCCACCGGATTGCCGGGTGAGATCGCTGTGCATCTCTTTGCCGGGACCGGACATATGCCGCAGCTCGAACAGCGTGAAAAGATCATGCGGATACTGACAGAGGTCAGCCGTTCGGTAGCGTAACGCTTGGTTTCGGCGAAACGAGCGTGCGCTGAATGGCACTGCGAGCCGAAGCCAGATTGGGCATGATCCAGTTGGGTTCCGCGCCGAGGAATTTATCGAGAAAGGCAATCGCTTGATCTGGAATCTCGCGGACGTTCTCGCGGTACGACCACCATGTGCGCAGATCGTCCGCGCATGCGTCGATCTTCGGAGCGATAC
>NZ_JBFUMG010000438.1:0-3781 GCF_054049495.1 Phyllobacterium sp. P5_D12
ATTTTCTTCCATGTAGCTGAATAATAGCACTGTCCGGTGGTAAGATTGGAATCCCAAACACCGAGGCCGGCGGATTCAAGCGCGAAGCTCCACCGGTTGGCCTCGGCATCGGCGGGCGTTAAGGAAGGTCTTGAGTGCAGGCGCATATTCCGAACGTCTGTCATGCCCGAAGCTAACATGAAAAGCAGAAAAATACAGTTAACGTCTTCGCAGGAATACGGCTCGAAGTGTTCGTCATTGAAGACAATTATCGGCTTCAGCTCCAATATTATAGCCAGTAAAAAGATGTATCCACCAATAATGGGATCTTCGCGATCCGTGGCTTAAGGCAAGTGTCTCAGGTTGAACTGGCATCGAAATTGCTTGCTTGTCATTGCAGGCATCGAATGGAAAGATGACTGAATTGATGTTTCAAAGCCGGAAGGATCGCTGGTGTTATGACAAGCGCAGTTGAAAAAGGAAGCACAATAGCCAATGGAGATGCAATTCTCTCCGTTGAAAATCTGACAGTGGACCTGCCGCTGGGCATGGAGCGGCGCTACGCTGTGGAAGATATTTCTTTTGAGCTGCGACCCGGTGAAATTCTTTGCATCATCGGCGAGTCTGGATCGGGAAAGTCCGTCACCGCAAACGCAATCATGGGCCTGCTGCCATCGTCCATTCGAGCCAGCAAAGGCGCGATCCGCTTCAAAGGCATCAATATCCTCGAGGCCAAGGACGAATATGTGCGCGGACTGCGCGGGCGTGCTGTTTCGATCATCTTCCAGGATCCTCTCTCTGCGCTCAATCCCTTGATGACGGTCGGCGCGCAGATCGCCGAGGTCATGGAGGTGCACAATGTCGGCACTCCCGAAACACGGGCAAAAGCCGTGCTGGATCTGCTCGATGAGGTAGGCCTGCCAGACCCGCTGCTTATGCAGCACCAATATCCCTTTCGACTGTCCGGCGGACAGCGACAGCGTGTGATGATCGCGATCGCCCTGGCTCTTGGTCCTGATGTATTGATTGCCGATGAACCGACGACGGCACTTGATGTAACAACGCAGGCGCAGATCCTGGAATTGATCCGCAAGATCCAGCGCGACAAGCACATGAGCGTCATGTTCATCACGCACGACTTCGGTGTCGTGGCAGAGATTGCCGATCGCGTCGTCGTCATGGAAAAAGGCAAGATAGTCGAGCAAGGCAAAGCCGACGACGTGCTCAATCATCCATCGCATCCCTATACGCAGCGCCTTACAGCAGCCGTACCGCGAATGCGCGACAAGGACAGAGCGAGCGATGCAGAAACCCCGGTCGTGCTTGACGTGCAAAAGCTCAACAAAATCTATACGAGCGGCGGGAGCTTCTTTACGAAGGGGCGCAGGGTGCATGCGGTCAATGATGTGAGTTTTACGATCCGCAAGGGCCGCACGCTCGGCGTCGTGGGGGAGTCCGGGTCTGGAAAGTCCTCTCTTGGGCGGGTACTGCTCAAGCTGATGGATGCCGATGGCGGCAAGATACTGTTCAACGGTCAGGACATCGCACCGCTCGACGCCAAGGAATTCCGGTCGATGCGCCCCTATATCCAGATGATTTTCCAGGATCCCTTTGCRTCACTCAATCCCCGCCACACCGTCGGACAAATATTGGTCGTGGGACCGATGGCGCACGGTGTCAGCGCCGCAGAAGCAAGGGCGAAGGCGGTGCAGCTCCTTGAACTTGTTGGCCTGGATGAAGGTGCTTACGATCGTTACCCGCATGAGTTTTCAGGCGGGCAGAGACAACGTATTGGCATCGCTCGAGCCCTGATGTTCGATCCGGTGCTTCTCGTCGCTGATGAGGCGGTGTCGGCGCTCGATGTTTCTATTCAGGCTCAAATCTTGGAACTGCTGACAAAAATTCAAAAACTCCTCCACGTGGCGATGATCTTCATCACCCACGATTTGCGCGTAGCCAGCCAGATCTGCGATGACATCGCAGTCATGTATCGCGGCGAGATCGTAGAATTCGGACCGCCCTCGCAAATCTTCCGCAGTCCGGCGCACGCGTACACGCAACGGCTGGTCTCGGCAATTCCAGGCAGCCAGTGGGAACCTGCTGCCTGATTTTTGGGCTTGGAGTGCTTTTTTGATGCCCGTTTGGCTCGTCAAACGGGCAATTTCTTTGTTCGCTCGGTATTCCTGCAACCTCACATAAAAAAATAGTTGCATTTGTCCACTATTTGCCGAAGCATGCAAAATTGAAAGCTGCATAACAAATTCAGAAGCCTTGGAACCCTCGGACGCAACGCACCGTGGAGGGAGCGGAAGGAATTTGCCCGAATGCCGAAGACATCGAAGCCAACCACGATTGAGCATGTCGATCTCGACGTGCTCGAAGACACGTTGAGTTTCTACATCCGCACCATGAACATTGCGGTTTCCCGCGATCTTGATGCTCGTCTCGATGGATGCGATGTGGCGCGCGGAACCGGCAAGATTACAACGCTGCTTCTAGTAGACAGTCACCCAGGAATCCGCCCGTCGGTTATCGCGCAGATCATCATGAAAGACCGCTCGGCGATGGGCCGTCTCATAGAGCAGATGATTGAACATGATCTTCTCAGGCGGCAAACCTCTGCCAGTGAACGGCGCGCGCAGGAGCTCTATGTCACTCCGAAAGGTGCTGAGCTTGCTGCCATGATCCGGCCAATTGTCACCAAGCAGTCAAAGGATTTCTTCTCGTTCATTGCGGAAGAAGAGCAGGCTCAGGTGATGGATATATTGCGCCGGGCGTACCGGAAGATGGTCGGCATGACTGGGGAGCAACGTTGATATGACGGAAGAACGTGTCGGCCTGATATCGGGGGCAAACAGAGGAATAGGGGAGGCGATTGCGCGCTTTCTTGGTGCTGCAGGATGGCGGCTGTCACTGGGCATGCGCAGCCCGCAATTGCCTGACTGGGCTGATCCGGATCGTGTCCAGGTCGTTGCCTACGATGCAAGCGATCCTTCGGCAGAAGCCGGATGGACGGAGCAAGCATTAACGAGGTTCGGCCGCATCGACGCGATCATCGCCAATGCCGGCATCATGATCCCGAAAAACGTGATTGAGGCCGATGATGCGGATCTCGATGCCATGCTGGCGATCAATGTCAAGGCGCCGCGCCGGCTCGCGTCCGCGACTTGGGACGCGCTTGGCAAAAGCGGGCGAGGACGCGTTATTATCCTTGGCTCGCTATCCGGCAAGCGTGTGAAATCTTCGGCCGCCAGCCTCTATTCAATCTCCAAGTTTGCCGCGGTGGCTCTGGCCCATGGCATTCGCCATACGGGTTGGGACCTCGGTATACGTGCAACCGTGATTTGTCCTGGATTTGTCGCAACCGACATGGCGCGCGCTCTGACCAACCGTGCTGACAATCTCCTGACCGAGCCCGGTGATATCGCCCGTATCACGGCAATGCTGCTCGATCTTCCAAATGAGGCGAGCGTCGCCGAATTCACCATCAACTGCCAGTTAGAGGAATCCTATTAAATGCCCGGTCCCTATGTCGTGCGCGTGCACGGCGATGAAAATCTGCCCGAAAAAGTCGATGTAGTCGTCATCGGCGGCGGTATTATCGGAACTTCCACGGCGCTGGAACTTGCCGAGCGCGGTCACAAGGTTGCCTTGTGCGAAAAAGGAGGCATCGGTCAGGAACAGTCGAGCCGTAACTGGGGCTGGGTGCGCATCTCCCGCCGCGACCCGCGCGAAGTTCCTCTCATGGCCGAGGCGCTGCGCATCTGGTCAGGCTTCGACAAAAGGCTCGGCCGTGACACAG
>NZ_JBFUMG010000439.1:0-3771 GCF_054049495.1 Phyllobacterium sp. P5_D12
CTTCATGGCCGGTATAGGTGCCCACTCCGGAAATCACGACCATCAATCCAAAAATGACCGCCGCTTCGAACCATAGCCGCTGCACCAGCAGCCAGGGAACAGTCAGGATAAAGGCAAGCAAGGCAAAGCCGTCCCTGACGAAGACGGTTTTGTCATCGTCACGCTGGCCGTCCAGCTCAGGTGCCAACACAATGAAACTGGCCATGTTTCAGCCTTTCAAAGTACCCTTGGTGGATGGAATAGCATCCTTCTGCCGCGGATCGGTTTCTATGGCGTGCCGTAACGTGCGCGCGACCGCCTTGAAGCAGGTTTCGGCGATATGGTGATTGTTGGCGCCATAAAGGTTCGAGACATGCAATGTTATTCCGGCATTCTGCGCCACCGCCTGGAAGAACTCACGGACAAGTTCCGTATCGAAAGTGCCGATTTTTGCCGCGGAGAACTCAACTTGCCATACGAGAAACGGACGGCCCGAGATATCGAGGGCAGCGCGCGTCAGCGTTTCATCCATGGCGAGATCCAGCGAGGCGTAACGGGTGATGCCGCGGCGATCACCCAGCGCCTTGGCAATGGCCTGGCCGATGGCGATGCCCGTATCCTCCACTGTGTGGTGATCATCGATATGCAGGTCGCCCTTGGCTTTGATATCCATGTCGATCAGAGAGTGACGGGAGAGCTGCTCCAGCATATGGTCAAAGAAGCCGACGCCRGTAGAAATATCGAACGCCCCGGTACCATCCAGATTGACCGATACGGCAATGCTGGTTTCCTTGGTGCTTCGCTCTACCTTCGCGGTGCGTGTGTTGACGCTTGTCATTACTATTTCCCGCCACAGGGGTTTGTAAAAAACCGTTCCAAATGAGGCCTTCTAAAACACGAATGGCGAATCTCCAAATGCTTTGATGGCGCAGACCAAGGTCGTGACCTGAGCAGCATTTGCAATTCTGCGAGCGCTTCATACATAAGTGGAACAGAAGGGGTTCGATCTGCTGCCATTTGGGGCATAATCGAATTTGCTTGAAGGAGAATCGAATGCAAGAACACAATCCCTCAACCATGTATGGAACCACGATTGTCACTGTCCGCAAGGATGGCAAGGTCGTCATTGCCGGCGACGGGCAGGTCAGCCTTGGCAATACGATCATGAAAGGCAACGCGCGCAAGGTACGCCGACTTGGCAAAGGCAATGTAATCGCCGGATTTGCCGGTGCCACCGCCGATGCATTCACCCTGCTTGAGCGGCTAGAAAGCAAGCTCGAGCAATATCCGGATCAATTGACGCGCGCCTGTGTCGAACTCGCCAAGGACTGGCGCACCGATCGCTATCTGCGCCGGCTGGAAGCCATGATGCTTGTCGCCGACAAGTCGGTCACCCTTGCGCTGACCGGTACTGGCGACGTGCTTGAACCCGAACATGGCGTCATGGCCATTGGCTCCGGCGGCAATTATGCGCTAGCCGCTGCACGCGCCCTTGCCGATACGGATTTGAGCGCCGAAGAGATCGCCCGCCGCGCCATGCAGATCGCCGCCGACATTTGCATCTTTACGAATACGAGCGTCACACTCGAGACTCTTGATGCCGAATGAGCCTATCTATCGCTACCGCTTCATCCCGGTGGAACCCCGCCATTTGAACATGATTTCGGAATGGCTGGCGGAGCCGCATGTGGCGAAATGGTGGAATGAAGATGCCGACGTAGAGATGGCGTCAATCGCGGAACACATGGACAGCGTGTCCGTGGAGCCGTTCATCATCATGCTCGGCGATGAAGCGATTGGCTATCTGCGGACCTACGATCCACACCTGGAGGATGATCACCCTTACCAGGATCAGCCGACCGGGACACTCGGACTCGACCAGTTCATCGGCGAACCCGATCTGATCGGTCAAGGCCACGGCCCTCGCCTGCTTGACGAGTTCGTGTCACTGCTCTTCGAAGAAGGCGTGCCTCGCGTTATCGTCGATCCTGACCCAGCGAACAGCCAGGCGATCAAGGCATACAAAAAGGCGGGCTTCGTCGCTTTCGATACCCGGACATCCATTTACGGTCCCGCCCTCATGATGGCACGGGACAACCCTGACCTTGTGTCTGAACAATCGCCCGACGACGGGCAGGAAACGAGATTACAATGACAACATTTTCCCCTCGCGAGATCGTCTCCGAACTCGACCGCTACATTATTGGCCAGAATGACGCCAAACGCGCCGTCGCTATCGCCCTGCGTAACCGCTGGCGCCGCCAGCAGCTCGAAGGTCAAATGCGCGAAGAGGTGATGCCGAAGAATATTCTGATGATCGGACCTACCGGCGTCGGCAAGACGGAAATATCCCGCCGCCTCGCCAAGCTTGCCGGTGCACCCTTCATCAAGGTGGAAGCAACCAAATTTACCGAGGTCGGCTATGTCGGCCGCGATGTCGAACAAATCATTCGCGATCTCGTCGAAGTCGCCATCGGTCTCGTGCGCGAAAAGAAGCGCGAGGATGTGAAGGCCAAAGCTCATGTAAATGCAGAAGAACGCGTTCTCGATGCATTGGTGGGCAAGACCGCAAGCCCGGCAACACGCGACAGTTTCCGCAAGAAACTGCGCGACGGTCTGATCGACGACAAGGAGATCGAGGTCGAGGTTGCAGACACCGGTTCAGGCATGCCGAATTTCGAACTACCGGGCATGCCCGGCGCAAATATCGGCGTGCTCAACCTCAGCGACATGCTGGGCAAGGCCATGGGCGGCCGCACCAAGACGGTGAAGACGACGGTCAAGGAATCGTATGGTGTCCTGGTCAATGACGAATCCGACAAGCTCCTCGATCAGGACCAGATCACCCAGGAAGCACTGCGTTCTGCCGAAGATGACGGCATTGTATTCCTTGATGAGATCGACAAGATTGCAGCTCGTGATGGCGGCATGGGCGCCGGTGTTTCGCGCGAAGGCGTGCAGCGGGACCTGCTGCCATTGGTGGAAGGGACGACCGTCGCCACCAAGTACGGTCCGATCAAGACAGACCATATCCTATTTATCGCATCTGGTGCGTTCCATGTTTCGAAGCCCTCTGACCTTCTGCCGGAACTGCAGGGCCGCCTGCCCATCCGGGTGGAGCTTAGCGCTCTGACTCGCGATGACATGCGCCGCATTCTGACCGAGCCGGAAGCCAGTCTGCTCAAACAGTATATCGCGTTGATGGCTACAGAGGAGGTCACGCTCAATATCACCGACGACGCCATCGATGCTTTGGCCGATATCGCAGTCGATCTGAACTCGACTGTCGAGAACATCGGTGCACGCCGTCTGCAAACGGTCATGGAGCGGGTGCTCGATGACATTTCGTTCAACGCACCTGACAAATCGGGCGCCGAACACACGATAGACGCCAAATATGTACGGGAGACCGTCGGAGACCTTGCCAAGAATGCGGATCTCTCCCGGTTCATATTGTAGACGTCAACCGCTGAGGCCGGCGATTAACCAGTACAGAAATCCAGGCACTGGAAATTGCCTGGATTTTTCGTTTAATGGGTCGAATCGCACCAATAGGAGTACTCCCATGCGCATTTTGCCCATACTCCTCCTACTAACTGTCCTGATTGCTTATTCCGGAGCAACGGGGGCCAGCGCAGCTGAGCCTTGCGATACCGCCAGCAGTAGCCAGGCGGACCTCAACGAATGCTACGGCAAGGCTTACAAGAAGTCCGATGACAACTTGAATGCGCTTTACAAGCAGATCACGACACGTTTGAAGGACGATGCGGTAACGACGAAACTGCTCGTAAC
>NZ_JBFUMG010000440.1:0-3760 GCF_054049495.1 Phyllobacterium sp. P5_D12
AGATTGCCGTCAGGCAAAGTAATGGCCGCGTCGTCGATGTGCGCAGGATTGGAAGGAGATAGTTCAGGGTCGTTCGGTCCGAACCCGGACAGAGGACATTCAGAGGCTGCGAGTCCGTAGCCAAGCTGGGCATGAACGAGCCATCAAATACCTGGCTGTCGTTACGAAAGATGGCAGAATAAACAAGAGATCATGAACGTACGATGCTATCGACGCGCCGTGCTTTCAAAGATGCGGATAGGCGCACTCAGGGCGGCTCCCGTCACCGTGCCGATTACCAAGCCGGCTTCGACGGCGGTAGCACCAAAATTGCCGGGTATGTTTGGATCGKCGTCAGAGAGTGATTGCCCTCTCAGCAGCCGCTCGCCAAAGAGCCGGACGACTTCAGGGCTTGTCGCGAACTGCGTGTGATTGAGACTGTCACCATTTCGCAGCGCACTGAGGTCATACACCGTAATCCCGGATGCCATCTTTAATTGGGCTTTATAGCTTGCGTCCGTAAGATCCACTCCGCCAACGCGCGTCACTTGCCCAGATATCAGTCGGGAAAGCCGAAGCGCTCTGTCATTTGCCGACACGAAGATCGATATATGTGGCCGTTCTTGGCCGATGTCGATCAGCTGCTTCCGAAAGACATCAATATCGAGATCCGGCGAAGCGAGAATGACGTCCGTGATCTTGGGCGATATCCGCCTGCCTTGCTTCGCTATGTCACGCAGGGCTTCCATCACCGGCCAACTGCCCATTGAATGAGCCATGATCGTGATCTCGGATACGTCGGGGCTATTGACCGCCTGTTGAATGACGTAGCCCAATTCGGAGCGGGAAAAATTGGTGCTTTCCCTATCGTAATTGTAGTCTAGCAAAGCCCCACGCGATGGCCAGGAAAACAGTACAGGGGTCACCTCGGCGCGCGAGTCGTGGACAATTTGCGCGAAACGAAAGACCGCGTCTTCGAAACGCGTGTTGAAGCCATGCACGAAGATTAGAACGCGCCTGCCACTCACCGCATGCTCCCGATACCAGGTTCGGATGTCCCGAACGTTGACGGTATCTACGGCAGTGGTCACAAAGTTTCGCTCAGGGTCGCCTGGAAGCCGACGCGGCCATTGGATTGTTCCCGGATTGCGGTTGGGTGGAATTGAGACGACGATGTTGGCGAGGTTAAGATCGTGACCCCGCTCGCCCGTAAAGAATACGCCCTTTTGCGACGTTGGCGCTCGAGTCGTCGCAACCAGCAAATCAACCTTGGCCGCGCCAGACGCCGCGGTGTTGACGGGCGCAAGGACACCCCGGGCTGGTGACGCGCATGCCGCAACACCGCCCACCATGAAGATGAGCGCGATTGTACGGAGTATCAAAATGCTTCGACTGAACACCAAGTGCCTATCCAATGCGCCATCAACCGTTGGCAGCGCGCCCGTTAATACAGGAACCAACCAATTCCGATCGCARCTGCAACACCGATCAGRAACACKACGGTGAACGTGAAGGGCCCGACGTTYACGCCSAGTTTTCTCARCCGCTCGTCCAGATCATCATGACGCATCGAAAACCTCATCGTTGGTGCAGATCAACCGTGAAGCYTGCGTAACAGCAAYCCRAGGCGTTCTTCAGGAGCTGCGGTGGCGATTTCGCCKGCTGGMCTGCTCGGCACACCGCTCTTGCGGCCCGCTCTCACTTCGCTTGGCGTATAGCCGAACTCCCTCTTGAATGCCCGGCTGAACTCTGCGCCATCACTGAAACAKCGCTGCTCRGCGATCTCGATAATGCGGCGTTTGTCGTTCGGGTCGGCCAATGCTGCGTGTGCATCGAGGAGCCGCTGGTGCTGCAGGTAATGCATCACGCCGCCGAATGGCTCGAACATTYGATAAAGCCCTGTGCGTGAAATCGCGAGGTCACGCCGCAAGACCTTGGCATTGAAGGATGGATCGAACAATCTGGATTGCACTATATGGCGTGCCTTTTCGAGCAACACGCGGGCGATAGGTGCTTGAGCCTCCTCGATGTTGCCTGGAGATGGCAGGAGGCACGCCCGGATCATCGCCTGCGTCGCACCCACGAGTTCAGGGAGATTGTCGGCCTCGACCGCTGGCAGCCGCTTGGCCAATCCGATGAAGTAGTCGGACAATAGCCGTCCCATCGCCGTGTCTACAGAGGAGAATTCGGCCGCGCTGAGGGCACGAGCCACTTCTGGATCGGAATCTCGGGGAACAAACAGCACCAGCATGTCGCTATCTGTTACACTCCCCTCAAACCAGCGTCCCAGCGAATGGACCTGKACGATRCCGGCGCCGCCTTGAAAGCTTCCTGCGGGACCCTCGGTGGTGATCGAACCGTCGAGTGGAAGGGTCAATGCCCAGTGATCGAGCGCTTCCCTGCGTGTGTGACCTGGGACACTTGCAAACTCGAGTGCGCTGGTTCTGATCCGCGAGAACGCCAGGCTGCCGAGATCCCAGACCGTTTGCTTTCCTTCAAAGCCACGAGACCTGTCCCTGCATTCGCCGAGCTCGAGCATCGAGGAGAAGCTATTGCGCCAGGATTCATACTGATGGTCAATCGGCACGCCGCTGGTATCGAACTTGAACGCGGGAATAGAAAATGCGCCGGAAGACGACCGCYTCGGTTGAGGAGGAGGGCAGTTGATGGCAGACCCCGCTGCCGCGTGTGCAAAGTTTCGATCGAGCGATGCAGCCGATGGCGCGACTTGATCATGCGCGTTCATGATTTCACCATTTGTCGTACTCGGAACAACGTGCCAATAGGTGGCGCTGTCTCATTGTTAGAGACGRGCATACGAATACTTCGATCCATTTTGTTGGGGGAAGTACAGGCATGGCTGCTCCAAAAAACCACAAGAGTAAGGTATCGCGCAGTTACAAATGCYCGACTTCMCAAGTGTGGCACAACTCCGGCAGTCTGTTCAGTACGTAACTGTTACGAAACRRGTTGCAMAAACGGTGGCCTCTCTACCTGAACGTGTTCGAAATTAGATCGAAGTTCTGTCGGAATTGTCAAAAGCCTTTGCCGACAGCAACACGGCAATCCATTTCGCCACGGAYGATTTCTCGCAGTMGATGATGAACGCGATGAGWATGGGGACGCCAATGAATGCGCCTGGGAACAGGGACATGTGCCGTATCAACCGCTGGCGCTAACCCTGCTCAATTGACGAGAAAGCCGATCGCGAACGCATTTGCGATATCGATGAAAAAAGCTGACACCAGTGGTAGGATAATGAAGGCCATCGGTGCCGCGCCGTGCAGTTTGGTAATGGCAGTCATATTGGCGATGGCAGTCGGCGTCGCCCCAAGGCTTATGCCACTGAAGCCGCCGGCAATCACCGCGGCGTCGTAGTTGCGACCCATCAGCGGGAATACAACGAAGAGTATGTAGGCAATCGCTGCAACCGTCTGGAGCGCGAGGATCAGAAGCAGCGACGGCCCAAGCCCTCCGAGGGTCCAGAGTTGCATGCTCATCAGCGACATTGCAAGAAAGATGCTCAGCGAAAGGTCGGAGACAAGGGCCAACGCGCGCGTCCGCGTCGGCCAGAACAGGGTCGGCATGATCCGCGGAATTACATTGGTCAAGACGATGGCAGACAGGAGGCAGGCGACGAAGAGGGGTAGACGAAACCCCAAGTCAGCCAATAGCTCATCGACCGTGTAGCCGATAAGGACCGCAACGTTGAGGACGAGGATGGTGCGCAGCAGCGTAATATGGTTGAGGTCGTCTTCTATGACGTCGTCATCCCCTAATC
>NZ_JBFUMG010000441.1:0-3753 GCF_054049495.1 Phyllobacterium sp. P5_D12
ATTTACGGCAAGGCTGAATTCCTCAATCCGGGGCAATCCGTCAAGGATCGCGCAGCGCTCTACATAATCCGCGACGCCGAGGAACGGGGGCTTTTAAGACGAGGTGGTGTGATCGTCGAGGGTACCGCAGGTAACACAGGTATTGGGCTTACAATSGTTGCCAAGACGCTTGGCTACCGCACCGTGATCGTAATTCCCGAAACCCAGAGCCAGGAAAAGAAAGATGCCCTCCGTCTTCTCGGTGCCGAGTTGGTCGAAGTGCCCGCTGTTCCCTATAGGAATCCGAATAATTATGTAAAGGTCTCCGGCCGTCTTGCGGAGCAGATGGCAAAAACCGAGCCGAATGGCGCCGTCTGGGCCAACCAGTTCGATAATGTCGCCAATCGTCAGGCGCATGTGGAAACGACGGCACAGGAGATATGGCGTGATACGAATGGCAAGGTGGATGGATTTATCTGCGCGGTGGGTTCAGGCGGTACGCTCGCCGGGGTAGCGCAGGGACTGAAAGCACGAGACGCGGGTATCAAGATCGGACTTGCCGATCCATTGGGCGCGGCGCTGTTTTCCTATTACACGACCGGCGAGTTCAAATCCGAGGGAAATTCCATTACCGAGGGCATTGGGCAGGGCCGTGTTACGGCCAATCTTGAAGGGTTTACGCCAGATTTTTCCTACCAGATCCCCGACTCTGAGGCTCTCGAGATTGTCTTCGACCTCGTCGAGGAAGAAGGGCTGTGTTTGGGGGGGTCGTCGGGGATCAATATTGCCGGCGCGATCCACATGGCGCGGCATATGGGCCCGGACAAGATTATCGTGACGGTGCTCTGTGACTACGGTAACCGGTATCAATCCAAAATGTTCAATCCGGAGTTCTTGCGTTCCAAAGACTTGCCAGTTCCGGCGTGGATGGAAGCAGAAACAAATATATCCGTTCCCTTCGAGAATGCATCGTGATGGCATACGATACGGCTATTCTTTTCCGCGAAGATTCCTATCTTAAAGCGATCGACGCGACAGTATTGGCGATAAACGAGCGGGGCGGCATCCTGACCGACCAGACCGTGTTTTACGCCACATCGGGCGGCCAACCCGGAGATACCGGTGTTTTTGTTCGTTCTGATGGCTCAACGATCATCATCGTCGCAACTGTGACCGGTGAGACGAAGGAAGAAATCATCCACGTACCGGCGCCCGACCAACCCGTCCCGGCCATCGGCGAAAAGCTAACCCTGCGCCTCGATTGGGACAGGCGCTACAAGTTGATGCGAATGCATACGGCGTGCCACCTGCTCAGCGTCGTTTGCCCGTTTCCGATCACAGGCGCGGCAGTCAGCGAAGACGACAGCCGCGTTGACTTTGACCTGCCGGACGCGGGTGTGACCAAGGAAAGCGTTACCGAGAAGATGATGGAACTGGTGAACGCCAATCATCCAATTTTCACCCGGTGGATTACGGACGGCGAACTCGCTGCGAATCCCGGCCTGATCAAATCCAAGAACGTAAGGCCGCCAACAGGGACTGGGCGCATCAGGCTGGTTTGCATTGGCGAAAATGCTTCGGTCGATTCGCAGCCGTGCGGCGGAACGCATGTCGCGACGACCGGTGAAGTCGGCGCGATCCACATTGGAAAAATCGAAAAGAAAGGCAAGGAAAACAGGCGGTTCCGCATCCGCTTCGGTCCGTTGCCAGAGGGAGTATGAACGTGGCAGACAAGAGCCCTTTTGTGGTTTCAGCCGATTGGCTGCAGGAAAGACTCGGCCAGCCCGGTCTCAGTATTCTTGATGCATCCTGGTATCTTCCCGTTCAAAAGCGGGATGCCAAAGCCGAATATGAGGCTGGTCACATTCCCGGCGCGATTTTCTTCGACCACGAAGAGATGTCGGATCCGGATTCATCGCTGCCGCACACTCTCCTCAACGGGGAAGCCTTCGCAGCAGCCGTCAGCAGCATGGGAATCACCAACGAGGATACGATCGTCGTCTACGATGGTCCTGGAATGACGACCTCACYGCGCGTCTGGTGGATGTTGCGCACGTTTGGCACAAAGAACGTCTCAATCCTGGATGGTGGATTCGACAATTGGAAAAACGCCGGCAGGCCTGCCACCGACGAGGTGACCAAGATTGCCCCCTCGGCCTTTGTCCCGAGCTTTGATGCAGGCAAGGTGGCAAGTTTTGACGATATGCGCGAGATCGTTGAAAGCAAGTCAAGGCAGATCGCGGATGCGCGCTCGGCTGGGCGCTTCAAGGGTGTCGATCCAGAGCCACGCGCCGGCCTGCGGTCCGGCCACATGCCCGGCGCGCGAAGCATTCCGGCGTCTAGTCTCGCTGACAATGGCTATCTGAAGGATATCAGTGGCTTGAGAAAGATTTTCGATGAGGCCGGCGTGGACTTGTCTCAGCCGGTCGTGACAAGTTGCGGGTCCGGAATAACAGCCGCCGTGATTACGCTTGCACTCGAATCCGTAGGCCACAAGGATAATGTTCTCTATGATGGTTCGTGGAGTGAATGGGGCGGAACCAAAGACACTCCCGTCGCTACCGGCGAAGCATAAGCCATGACGAAGCCACGAATATTAAAGACGCGCGTGACACATCTGGAGATGACGGAGCGGCCGACGCAGTCCGTACCGACGCCCGTCAGTTTTAAACTGGCACTCATGCGCGCGACGAAGATTTCATTGCCCTTTTATCGCTTTCTCTATGAACAGGTCGGCAAGCCTCATCATTGGTCTGTGCATCGACGTCTCAGTGATGAAGAGTTGGCAGCAATCATCCATCGTAACAATGTCGATATACATGTCCTCTACGCTGATGGTTCCCCGGCAGGCTTTTTTGAACTTGTCCTCGATGAGGTGCAGGCGGTCACTGAAATCCTTTATTTCGGTCTGGTACCTGAGTTCCAGGGCAGGGGGCTCGCCAAGTTCTTCCTGAATGAAGCCATCCTGACCGCATGGATGAGCAGTCCGCAAAAGGTGATCATCGAAACAAATACGCTGGATAGTCCACGCGCACTGCAAATGTATCAAAGAATGGGTTTTACACCTGTCAGTTTTGCAGAAGCAGAAATTGATGCCTGGGATTAGCAGTCTTCGCATGAATCGGGTGGTTTGCTGTCAAAATTAGGTGTCTCCTTGTATCAACGAAGGAGGCATCCATGAAACCGATCCGATTTATTGCCATGACGACAACATTGGCCCGTCACTATCAAGCGGGCGGGGCTGATGCGAATGGTCAGACCCCCGAAGTCTTTACTTCCGACGGGGATGGCGTTCCTTGCCGACACTGTTTGCAGAACGTAAAGGCGGGTGAGAAATACCTGGTGTTATCGCACCGTCCATTCCCAGAACCGCAACCCTACGCTGAAACAGGCCCGATCTTCCTGCATGCGGAGGCGTGTGAGCGTCATGCGGAAACTGCAGAACTACCGGAGATGTTTAACGAGAACAGCGATTATATACTCCGCGGCTATTCCTGCCAGGACCGTATCGTTTACGGCACCGGAGGTGTGATCAAGACCGATGGCATTGCGGTCCGGGCCGAGGAATTGCTGACACGGGACGATATCGCCTATGTCCATATGCGATCAGCAAGAAACAATTGCTTCCAGTGCCGCATTGAACTTGCATGAAGAAAGCCCGAATGACGCTTTAGCGGTTCACGTTTCGACTGCATACGCTGTCAACCGATACCACACGTCATCCGATCCTCCATCGCGCCGTCATCCTCGGGCTTGACCCGAGGACCCATTGGG
>NZ_JBFUMG010000442.1:0-3715 GCF_054049495.1 Phyllobacterium sp. P5_D12
CCATGTCACGCGTTCGCTGGCGCGCAGTTTCAGGAGCAGGTCGAGTTTTTCGGCAAACAGCTCGTCGTAATCGTTGAGGTCATATCCGAACAGCGGAAAGGATTCGATGAAGGAGCCACGTCCGGCCATGATTTCGGCGCGGCCGGAGGAGATCAGGTCGAGCGTCGCGTATTCCTGGAACACACGGACCGGATCATCGGAGCTCAGCACCGTTACTGCGCTGGTCAGCCTGATGTTCTTCGTCCGCGATGCGCCAGCCGCCAATGCAATAGCCGGGGTGGAGATGACGAAATCAGGCCGGTGGTGCTCGCCGATGCCGAACACGTCGAGCCCGACCTCATCGGCGAGCACCATCTCCTCGATGAGGTTCTGCATGCGCTGGTGCGCGCTGATGGCGACGCCCGTCGTAGGATCGGGGCTCATGCCTGCAAATGTATAGATGCCGAGTTCCATGGTCATACCTTGCGTTAAACTTTGCTGCATAGTTAAGCGCAGGATGACGCCATGGGAAGAACGCACATTGCGGTTGCCAAGGCACTAAAAGGAAACCGGGTGGTTTGTGTTCTAGGAAGCGGGTTGCCGCCCTTACCCTCCCCCTTGTGGGGAGGGCAGGAGCGAAGCGACGGGAGGGGTCTTTCTAGTTATGCGGAATGGGCAGCGCCAGGGTGTTTGAAATGCCCCTCCCTGCTGCTGCGCAGCCTCCCTCCCCACAAGGGGGCGGGTAAGAGGAGCTCACCTCAATAACCCACGGTAAAACGCTCCCTGCTGTGCTTCGGCTTTTCTGCCTCATCCATGATCGCCACTGCCAGATCGCTGGCGCTGATCGCGCTGTTGCCTTCGGCGTCGAACACTGGGTGATCCTTGCCGAGCCGGTATTTGCCGGTGCGCGGGCCGGGTGCCAGATGGAACGGCGGCGATACGAAACTCCAGTCGAGCGCCGTCTCGCCGCGCAGGTCATTCAATGCCTGGCGTGCACCCAATGCGCCTTCCTTGTATTCGGCTGGAAAACCATCGCCGTCGACAAATTGCGTGCCATCGGGCGCATAAAGGCTTCCGGCGCCACCGATGACGATCAGCCGAGTGATCCCCGCCTGCTTCGTTGCCGCGGTGATCGATTTGCTGGCCGCAATATGGACTGCCTTGATATCCGGATTGGTCCAGCCGGGATTATAGGCGGAGATGACGATGTCATGGCCCTTGAGTTTGGCTGCGAGGTCGGTGGTTTTGGTTGCATCGGCTTCGACGGCGGTGACACCCTTCAGCTTTTCCACCTTGTCCGGGCTACGCACCAGCGCGGTCACGCTGTCGCCGCGCGCAACGGCTTCCTTCAAAATTTCGCTGCCAACAAAGCCGGTAGCGCCGATCAACGCAATTTTCATGACATGCTCCTCCGATGCAGGTACGCATCGTTTTCAGGTTACCAATAATAACTATGTATGCTAGAAGCAGGACCGGGAGAAGTACGCACTTTTTCCGTTTCAGGGCACATGGAAGTAACTGCCTGAAGCAATTCCAGGAAAAGTGGGAACCGGTTTTTTACCAATCGGAATTGCGTAGAGCCGAAGAACACAAAAAGAGGCCGATATGAGTATTCATGCGAAGACCGAGGGCAAGACACCACTGCTTGAATCGATGCCGGCCATGCAATCGGATGGCGCGGGTGGCTGCCCGATGCGCGAGGTGCTGGATATTGTCGGCGACTCCTGGAGCCTCTTGACGCTGATCAACCTGCAGGCCGGACCGCGCAGGTTCAACGTGCTCCGCCGCATGATAGAAGGGATTTCGCAGCGCATGCTTACCGTGACGTTGCGCTCGCTCGAGCGCGATGGTCTTGTCAGCCGTACTGTCAAGCCCACATCGCCGCCGGAAGTGACCTACGCCCTGACCGATATCGGCCATTCGATTGCCGTGCCGGTGGGGGCGCTCGGCGAGTGGGCTGCTGCCAATCGCGATCACCTACGCGCTGCGCGCAAGGCGTTCGATGAGGCACGCGCGGATTAGTCGGCAACGTCGATGCCGATTATCTCCCCCCTTGTGGGGGAGAAAGGATTTTCTTGAGTTTAGCCCTTGCTAAACTCCTAGAAAATCCAAGAGAGGGGATTTGAGATCAAACTACCCTATCCCCTCTCTGGCGATTTCTAGCACTTAGCAAGTGCTAGATGCTGAAATCGCTTTCTCTCCCACAAAGGGGAGAGATAATCTGCATGAACGTTTGAGATAGCTGGAACCCCCATCCACCGTTTGCGTTTCTTTACCTGTGCAACATTTTCTCAGGGAGAATGACAATGCCTGCAAAATCCCAGGCCCAGCAAAAGGCGGCTGGTGCGGCGCTTTCTGCCAAGCGCGGCCAGACCAAGAAGAGCGAGCTCAAAGGCGCGTCCAAGGGGATGTATGAATCGATGAGCGAAAAGCAGCTGGAGGAATTCGCAGAAACCGATCGCAAGAACCTTCCAAAGAAGAAGTCAACAAAACACTGATCGGAATTTAAATTCGAGGCGCCGCTGCTACTGGCAGATGCGCGCCTCACATTTTCTTCCATGACAGCCAAGATCGAGATGCAGGTTGCCCTGATGGGCAGCATCGCCATCCGGGCCGATCACCGTCATGAAGCGGTCGCAACTCGCCTTATGCAGCGCCCGCCAGAATGTCTGTTCCTCCGGCTTACCCCTCCAGCCTGAACCAAGTTCCGTCGTCTTGCCGTTCTTGAACTTGAAGGACACGATATCGACAGCGTTGGCGAAGGCGTGCTCCGAGACGCGGCCTTTGTGCCCGTTATTGACCTTGCGGCACTGATAGTCGGAACCGGTGGTGATGCTCTCGATCTCTGCACCAAAATTTGCCTGTGCATCTTTTTGTACCTCGACTACCCACGTCGCCAGCGATCCTGCCATCGCGCAATTCGTGGTGATCGGCGCCGCCAGTTTCACCGGGTTATCCTTGCCAATGGCCGTGATCTTCAATGGCGAACGCTCGCCGCACATACCCTCGGACAAGGGCGCAATGAGTTCGCCCTTGACCTCGCCATTCATGAGGGCAGGGCAGGCATTCTGATAGACCCGATCGGGCGAGATCGAAGGATCGGCCTTCTCGACACTTTCCTCATGATCGGGCTTGTCGCCTGCATCCTGCTTGGGCAGYGGGTTCGGGCCAAGTTGTTCGGCCGGTTTTGGCGGCTCCTTTGGCTTCTCGGTCGGTTTGGTATCCGGGGCTGGCTTCTGCTCGGGAACGGGCGTCGTTTGCGGATCCGCTTTCTGTATTTCGTCGGCAGGCTTTTCCTCAGGCTTTGGCGCTTCCGGCGCGGCTGCATCCCGTGGATTGTCCTGCGGCAATGGTGGAACGACCGGCAAGGGAACCGCGGGCGCCGCCGGCGGACGAACAACCTTTGCCCGGTGTCCGCGTCTGTGCCGCGCGTCCGCATTGTCGGTGGAGCTGATAAGGACGGTGCTTGCTATAATGGCTGTGAGGGATAGAAGGACGAATGTCGAGCAACGCGATTGCCGCGAGAATAGGGTCATTACCGGCTCTACTCCTGTTGAGCGTCCAACCCTAACGTCTGAAATGTGGCATCGGTTTCAAATTATATGATCCGCTGAAACATGCGGGTCTAGAAAAAACGCTATTTGCAGGCCGTCAGAGCGTGAATACGAACAGGCCCTGGCTTGACATCATGAAACCTTCACACTAGAAGCCACCCCAGCGCAGGGCTTGAACGAGC
>NZ_JBFUMG010000443.1:0-3708 GCF_054049495.1 Phyllobacterium sp. P5_D12
CGACGACTTCGCGCGGCTCGACACTGAGCGTGATGTCCTTGAGAACATGGAGCGCGCCGAACCATTTGTTGACGCCGCGAAACTCGATCATATCTGGCTGCCTTCGTTAATGGGACGGAAATGCATCACAATTGCACCTCGCCATGGGCGGCGCTCATGCGTCTCTCCAGACGGCGGGCGAGCAGGATGAGCGGATAGCACACGACAAAATAACCGATGCCGACAATGGCGAACACGAGCAACCCATTGGGCACCCGCTGAACCACCAGCCAGCCGACCCGGGTAAGATCGGTCAGGCCGATGGCGGAGACCACCGACGAATCCTTGATGAGAAGCACATATTGGCCAACGAGAGGCGGCAGGGAGACGCGCATCGCTTGCGGCAGCACCACCTGACGCATCCGCTGCCACTGCGACAAGCCGGACGCGAGCGCCGCCTCGACCTGCCCGGTCGGCACCGAACGGATGCCAGCTGCGACGATCTCGCAAATGAAGCAGGCTGCGAGGTTGGTCAGCGCTATGATGCCTGCAGTGAACGCATCGAGCTCAACACCGAGTTCCGGCAGGATGAAGAAGATAAGAAATATCTGTACGAGAAAGGGCGTCCCGCGGATCAAGTCGACCCATAATCCGATTGCAGAATCCAGCAAGCGGCTGCCGCTGGTGCGCAAGACACCGAGTGCAAAGCCGAGGATCGTACCGAGCACCAGGCTTATGCCAGACAGGGCAATGGTCATGCCGAGCCCGCGCAATGCCAGTGGATAGCTGCCCATCAGGCTTTGGAGCTGAAACCAGATCATGTGCGGCTCCCGATAGGGCGCACACCGAGCCAGCGCGCCGACAAAACCGCCAGGGACTTCAGCCCGTAGTAGAGGACGAGATAGCATGCGGCAGTCGTAAGGAAGCCTTCAGCCGGCATGAACCTGTCCGACGCCAGCAATTGGCCCGCCCGCGTCAGTTCGGCGACGGAAATCAACGACAGCAACGCCGAGTCCTTCACTAWAACAATGGCTTGGCCAAGCAGCGGTGGAATGGTCACGCGTATGGCCTGCGGCAGGATCACCAGGCGCATGCGCTGGGCATAGGTCATCCCGGACGCAATGCCGGCCTCCACCTGTCCACGCGAAATCGACAGGATGCCGGCGCGGATGATCTCGGCGATGTAGGCGCCACTGTTCAAAGCCAAAGCGAGAATGCCGACGAAAAGCTCTGGCAAAACGACCCCGAGCCGTGGCAGGCCGAAATAGAGAAAGTAAAGCTGTGCAAGCAGCGGTGTCGCGCGGATCGCGTCGATATAGATTTTTGCCGGAAGCTGCACGAGCCGCGAGCGCTGCAGGTTCATCGCACACAGAATGATGCCCACGGCAAGCGCGCCGGCGAACGAAACGATCGATAGCCACAGCGTCGCAGCAAATCCCTGCCCGAACAGGGGCAGATATTCGATGATGGTGCGAAAGCTGAAGTTTTCAAGCATGCCGGGAAGATCCCTCAGGCGGAACGGACGCGATCAAAAAGCGCCGGACGGCATGCCTGAAGCGAACCGCCCCACGCATGCCGTCCGAGACTTGCTATTGATGGTCTTTCTTCCAGTCTTCCGAATTAACCCAATAATCCAGGTTCTTMTGAAGACGACCGTCGAGCGCGACCTGATCGAGGAACAGGTTCATCCAGACGAGAAGGTCCTGCTCGTCATAGCGTGTCGCGAATGCCAGCGGCTCTTTCGACAGGACTTCCGGCATGATCGTGAAGCTGCCGGCCGGATAAGCGGCCTGCTGACCCTTGACCGCCGAGACATCGTTTACGCCGCAATCGGCCTGGCCGTTATTTACAGCATCGAGCAGGAGCGGACCGCCGCCCTTGTAGCTCTTGATTTCGGCATCGGGGAAAGTCTCCTTTGCCACTTTTTCGCCCGTCGCTCCGAGAAGCACGGCGATCTTCGTGCCCTTGGCCTTGCAAGCATCCATGGTGCCGAATTTGCTGTCAGTCTTGGCAAAGACGGCGCTTCCCGTGTACATGAACGGCTTGGTGAAGGCGACTTTCATCGCCCGCGCGAGTGTCGGGGTCATATCCGCAACCAGCAGATCGGCCTTGCCGGAAAGCAGCGCCGGGATCAGACCATCCCAGTCATAGTCCTGGAACGTGATTTTTACGCCCATTTCCTTCGCCATCAGTTCGGCAAGCTCGACCGAGCTGCCCGTGCGCTTGCCAGCCGCATCGACCATGGAAAAGGGTGGGCCCTGCGTCTGAACCGCGACGCGCAGTTCGCCGCGCTTGGTGATGTCGTCAAGTGTTCCGGCATTTGCTGCTACAGTCATGCCGAGCAGGGCAATCCCTGCGACGAATAGTCGAGTAATTTTCATTCTTATGTCCTCCGTTGGTATTCCCCGCCCTTTATTGGGCTATTAATTTGTTTTTGGTGCCATTGCCGGATCAGTCCAGCATCCCTCCGGCAAGCTCACCCATTTGTTGCACGATGCCATAACCACGAAGGTCTCGCTCCGTACGATCTCTCCGAGGTCGCCGACCCCGGGTATCAACTCGCTGGTAACCCRGTAAAGATCGGCAATGTCGCCTGCGATGACCACATCGACGATGATGTCGAACCGTCCGGTTACGACACATGCTGATGTGACGAAGGGCAGCGCTGCAATCCGTTCCGCGATCTCGCGTACGCGGCCGCGCCCCTGTGTATTGACACCGACGATGGCCGAGATCAGCTCGGGACGTTCCGTCAGGTTGAGCAGTCCGACGATCTTCAGGAGGTTTCGGTCCAGCAAGTTGCGAAGGCGCGTGCGTACCGTTGGCACGGACATCGCCATCGTTTCAGCGAGACGCGTCAACCCAGGCTGCGCATCCTGCGAAAGCTGTTTGACAAGCCGCCTGTCCGTCTGATCCAGATGTTCCCGCAAGCGGCTAGACTTTCACAAAAGAGAAAATACAGCGATAATTTTTACCGATATGGAATATCCTATGCGGTACTTTTGCAGAACACAAGGGTTTTTGAAACTCAAACGAATGGCTTGGCCGGGTCGAACTTGCGAGGAAGCAGTCTTTCCAGATAGGCTCGGCCCTKCGATGAGATCTCGTTTGTATCGGGCAGCATGAAATCATCCGGCAGATGCTTCGTCTTTCCGGCGACATTGGCGAGCGGTATCAGCTGCGGACTTGTTTTTCCGTTTGCATACTGCAGGGCTACCGATCCACCGCCACGGGCGGCCGCTTCCACAGCGAAGGCTCCAGCTTCAAAAGCTTCGCGAGCGTCCGTTTCATTGATGGTCGCTATATTGCCGCGCGGCAGATAGCCGAATGTATCGACGCGGGCTCGAGCCCCGGGCAGCCCGGTTCGAATTAACTCCTCGATCGTCATTCCGAGATCGCCGCCAGAAAGGCGGACATTGCCATGCGCATCACGCTCGAGCCGATCCGGCGGAATGAGGGTTTCAACGACCGATCGTCCGTCTTCGGCCGTCACACCCTCCGACATTGCCACGATGCAACGCCCATGGCGTGAGGTGGCCTCGCGTACGTCGTCGATGAATCGTTCCGGCGAGAACGCCCTCTCCGGAACGTAAAGAAGGTGCGGTCCACTCTCCTCGTCCAACTGCCAGGCCGCCGCCGCTGTTGTGAGAAAGCCGGCATGTCGGCCCATGACGATGCCGACATAAATTCCCGGCAAGGCGCGAAAATCGAGATCGACGCTCAAAAAGG
>NZ_JBFUMG010000444.1:0-3699 GCF_054049495.1 Phyllobacterium sp. P5_D12
TCTTTACGTTGTTCATCGTGCGCCCCGGAGAATGGGTGGCCTTCGCCATCGTTCTCGTTGCAGCGATCGTCTCCTTCCTGCCGATCTATTTCCTCCATCCTGTGCGGGTGCAGCGCTTGCGGCCGCTCAATCTCGCAATATTCTTCCTGTGGTGCGCCTTTGGTGCATATTCGCTGTTTCAGGAGCTGGATTCGCCGCTTTGGGTGCGGATCGGCATTTCGGTGACGGGCATCTATCTTTTTTTCATTGGAGCCGTGATGCAGGCGTTCCCCAATCTCGGACGTACGGAGAAAGTATGATGGTCAAAGCTGTTCGCATTCATCGGGTTGGCGGGCCTGAAGTATTGACCTATGAAGACATCTCCGTTGGCGCTCCGGGACCCGGCGAAGTGCGCATACGCAACGAAGCCGTCGGGCTCAATTTCCTCGACGTCTACTACCGGACTGGCCTCTATCCGTCGCCAAGCGGGCTGCCGCTGATCCCGGGCCATGAAGGTGCTGGCGTCGTCCTGGAGGTCGGACCCGACGTTGAGGATTTCAAGACTGGCGACCGCGTCGCCTATACCACTACCATAGGCGCCTATGCCGAAGAGCGACTGATCGCGACCAAATTCCTGGTCAAAGTGCCGGAGGCGATATCGCTGGAACAGGCCGCTTCGATGATGCTGAAGGGGCTCACAGCACAATATCTGCTGCGCCAGACCTTTCCCGTCAAACAGGGCGATACGATCCTCTTCCATGCTGCAGCCGGCGGCGTTGGCCTGATCGCCGGGCAGTGGGCAAAACGTCTTGTTGCGACGGTCATCGGCACGGCCGGGTCGGATGAAAAGGTCAAGCTGGCGCTGGACAATGGCTACGATCACGTCATCAACTACAAGACCGAGAATTTTGTCGAACGGGTAAAAGAACTTACCGGCGGCAAAGGCGTCGATGTCGTTTACGATTCGGTCGGCAAGGATACGTTTGACGGCTCGCTGGATTGTTTGCGCCCGCGCGGCATGCTGGTATGTTTCGGTCAGTCTTCCGGACCAGTTCCGCCTTTCGATCTCGGCATCCTGTCACGGAAGGGATCGCTTTATTTGACGCGTCCAACGCTATTCGTATATGCGGCAACGCGCGACGCGCTTGTCGCTGGCGCCGAAGAGCTTTTCGACCTGGTGGCGAACGGCATTATCCGCATCGAAATCGGCCAGACCTACGCGCTGAAGGACGTTGCAGATGCGCACCGCGACCTGGAAGGACGGAGAACCACCGGCACGACAGTGCTTATTCCTTAAGCCACCGTTACTGATGCCCGAATATTGTGCGCAAATGGCCGCAACCGTACGTTTTGTACTTTCCAAATTTGGTGGGCCTGACATAGGATCGAAAAACGGTCTTGGCCGCGGGGAATTATGACAAGCACAATAACAAAAGACGGCTCTGAAAAACCGTTACTGGAAGCCGAAAAGCTCACCAAAATTTTCGGGACACTCAAGGCTTGTGACGGGATTGATCTGAAGATCGGAACCGGCGAGATTCATGCGCTCCTGGGCGAGAATGGCGCGGGAAAATCCACCCTTGTCAAAATGTTGTTCGGTGCATTGCAGCCAACTTCCGGAGACATCGCATGGAAGGKTGAACGTTTTACAGTTACCAATCCTGCCGTGGGAAGATCACTGGGTATCGGTATGGTTTTCCAGCATTTTTCCTTGTTTGATGCGCTGACCGCTGCCGAGAATATTGCCCTGTCGCTGGACGAGAAGTCGCCACTCGACACGATCGCCACACGGGCCCGCGAGATCGGCCAGACCTATGGTTTGCCGGTCGATCCTGACGCGCTTGTCGGTGATCTTTCGGTTGGCGAGCGGCAACGCATCGAGATCATTCGCTGCCTGTTGCAAAATCCTGATCTGATCATCCTGGACGAGCCGACATCAGTGCTCACTCCGCAGGAAGCCGATCTTCTGTTTGTGACACTGGAACGTTTGCGCTCGGAAGGAAAATCCATCCTTTACATCAGTCACAGGCTGGAGGAAGTACGCAGGCTTTGTGACCGCGCAACGGTACTCAGGCACGGTAAGGTTRTCGGCCAATGTGATCCACGCACGCAGACTGCAGCTTCATTGGCGCGGATGATGGTGGGGAATGATATCCATGTCATTGAAAGGCTTCCGGCAGAATGGACGGACCGGATACCGCTTATTGAGGTGAACGGCCTGTCGCAGCGGCCGCGCGGGCCATTTTCGGTGGCGCTTCATGATATCTCTCTGTCGATCAATGGCGGAGAAATTCTCGGTATTGCCGGGGTTGCCGGCAATGGCCAAGGCGAACTCTTTGAGGCGATTTCCGGCGAAGTACTGCAGGAAAGTCCTCAAGTCGTGCGCATCCGCGGAACAGATGCCGGCAGAATCGGAATATCGGCCCGGCGCAAGCTTGGCGCAGCTTTTGTGCCCGAGGAGCGGCTTGGGCACGGTGCAGTGCCCGATATGTCTCTAACCAACAATTTGCTCCTGTCGCGCCATTCAACGGATCGAAAAATGTTCCTGACTGGCGGTGTGCTGAAACTTGTATCGGAATCCAGCCTCGCATCTGCGGCAAAGCGCATCGTCGTGCAAATGGATGTGCGCAAAAGCGCAGAAAACCCCGATGCGTCAGCGCTTTCCGGCGGGAACCTGCAAAAGTTTCTCATCGGGCGGGAGCTCGATCGTAACCCGTCGGTGATAGTCGTCAACCAGCCGACATGGGGTGTCGACGCCGGCGCGGCTGCGCTTATTCGTCAGGCATTGGTCGACCTTGCCCGCAGCGGCTCGGCCGTGATCGTGATCAGCCAGGACCTCGATGAACTCTTCGAAATCTCCGACCGCATCGCGGCGATGGTGCATGGCCGTCTTTCCGAATCTGTGCCAATCGAAGCAATGACAATGGAACGCGTCGGTTTGATGATGGGCGGCGCCGACGCTACGGCGGGAGCCGCATAATGCGGATCGAGATCGTCAAACGTCCGCAGCATTCAGTTTTGTTTAGCGCCTTGTCGCCATTCATCGCGCTGTTCCTGACTTTGATTGCAGGCGCAATCCTGTTTTCCATACTCGGCAAAAACCCGATTTCAGCGCTCTATTCTTACTTCATCGAGCCTTTGACCGAGGTCTGGTCGATCCACGAATTGCTGGTGAAAGCGGCACCGCTGATCCTCATTGCGGTAGGGCTTTCCGTTTGTTTTCTTTCGAATAACTGGAATATCGGGGCTGAAGGACAGTTCATCGCAGGCGGTATTGCCGGGTCAATCCTGCCGGTCGTCTTCCCGGACTTTCAGGGCTGGTACGTGTTGCCGATTATGCTCCTGCTCGGAATGGCGGGAGGCATGGCCTACGCGACGATCCCGGCATTTCTGAAAGTCCGCTTCAATACGAACGAGATTCTCACCAGCCTGATGCTGGTTTACGTTGCACAGCTTTTTCTCGACTGGCTGGTGCGGGGCCCGTGGCGCAATCCTCAAGGCTACAATTTCCCCGAGACGGTGCAGTTCAGCGATAGCGCCATCCTGCCGGCGATATGGCCAGATTCGGGCCGGGCGCACTGGGGTTTTGCTCTCGCCATAGTCGCTGCAGTGCTTGTCTGGTTCATGCTGTCACGCACGTTGAATGGCTTCGAGATCAAGGTGCTTGGCCGTAGTTCCAGGGCAGGGCGCTTTGCCGGTTTCAGCGCCGGCCGGCTGACG
>NZ_JBFUMG010000445.1:0-3691 GCF_054049495.1 Phyllobacterium sp. P5_D12
CCATTACGCCTCTGCAGYCCGCTCCAGCTGGCGCTACCCGCATAGCGCAGGCGCAATTGCCGATCAGCCAGCGGCGGTTTTCGATGAACTCGAGTGGCTTGCTTGCTTCCTCGACGCGAGAACCAGCACCGCAGATCGTCTATCCGCCTGAAGGCGCACGCATCGAGCTTGGTGCAACAACAGGCGGTGAAATCATGCCGCTGGCGCTGAAACTGCAAGGCGGCCGCGCGCCCTTCCGTTGGCTGGCCAATGGCAAACCCTTGCCGGAAACATCACGCCGCCGCGTCAACCAGTGGGTTCCTGACGGCGGTGGATATTCGACGCTCACAGTCATCGATTCAGTCGGCCGCGCGGCGAGTGTTCGGGTGTTTGCCGATTGAATATGAAAGGGCGGCGCAAGCGCCGCCTTTTCAAAATAGTTTCCGATCAGCGGGCCTGAACGAGTGCTGAAATGATACCCGAAGTGATGCTGATCAAAGCATAATCATTGTCGGCCTTGACCCACTGGTAACCGCGCGGTGGCGTCTTCAGATGATAGCGGTGATAATCGCGTACTACATTGCGGCGGTAGTTCGAGGGGAGTGCGTGGCCACGCGACCAGCGGGTCTTTTTCACCACCACGGTTTTCGTAACAACCCGCTTCTTTACCACGCGGTCCTGCTGATGACCGTAATGGCCACCCTTGTAATTCTGTTGTTGGGCGAACGCCGCAGGGGTAGCGATCAGGGAGATGGCAAGTGCTGCCAGAGCGATCTTTTTCATTTCGTTTCCTCGTCAGTAGCGCGGCTTGATTTAAACCACGGGTTGTCTTGGGACACTCCGGTTTTATGCCTGACGAGATGAACGAAAACTGAATATCAATCTAAACAATTTGTAATGTTTTAAATGGTTTATCGGAGCTTTTTGAAGCCGGCGAATGAATATCAGCCGTAACGGCTGATATTCAGGGGCAGCGGGTCCACATCCGGCGATTTACCGGAAATTATATCGGCGAGCACGCGGCCAGAGCCGCAGGACATTGTCCAGCCAAGTGTGCCGTGGCCGGTGTTGAGATAGAGATTCGAGTACCTCGTACCGCCTCCTATGATGGGTGGACCATCCGGCGTCATCGGTCGCAAGCCCGCCCAAAAGCTTGCCTTGCTCAAATCGCCACCTTTCGGAAACAGATCGCCGACGGAATGTTTCAGCGTCGCCTGCCGTGCATCACGCAAAGCGAGATCGTAGCCCGAAATCTCTGCGGTACCGCCAGCGCGAATCCGGTCGCCGAGCCGCGTGATGGCAACCTTGTACGTTTCATCCATGATGGTTGAAACAGGAGCCGCGTCAGCGTCGGTGATCGGAACTGTGATGGAATATCCCTTCACCGGATAGACCGGAATATGCACACCGATACTCCGCAACAGGAATGGCGAGTAGCTACCGAATGCAACGACATAGGCGTCTGCCGTCAGTTCCTCCGTTTCGGTCGATACGCTGGCGATACGGTTCGTGCTGGTGTTGATCGAGGTGATCGTGGTGTTGAACCGGAATTTTACTCCGGCGTCGGCACAGAGAGCCGCGAGCTTCTCGGTAAACATCTGGCAGTCGCCGGTTTCATCGCCGGGCAGCCTGAGACCGCCAACAAACTTGCCGTTGACATTGGCCAGTGCCGGTTCGGCCGCAACACATCCCGCAGGATCCAGAAGCTCGTAAGGTACGCCAAATCCCTTCAATATTTCGATGTCGCTGGCACTTCCGTCATATTGCTTCTGCGTGCGGAACAGCTGCAAAGTTCCCTGCGTGCGTTCATCATAGGGAATGGAGACCTCCGAACGCAGCGCCTTAAGGCAATCGCGGCTGTATTCAGCGATTGGGACCATGCGTGACTTGTTGCGGGCATAACGCACAGACGTGCAGTTGCGCAGCATCTTGACCAGCCAAAGCGCCATGTAGGGGTCAAATTTTGGTCTAACGACGAGCGGACCGAAATGCATCAGCATCCATTTGATTGCCTTGACCGGGACGCCGGGTCCGGCCCATGGCGAGGAATATCCCGGCGATATTTCTCCGGCGTTGGCAAAGCTCGTCTCGCGCGCCGGTCCGGGCTGGCGGTCGATGACAGTGACCTCATGGCCAGCCTGCGCCAGATACCAGGCCGATGTGACGCCGACGACGCCACTGCCAAGGACGAGTACTTTCATAGCCGGGAGACTCCTTCAAAAAATTCAAAACCTGAAGACGACTCGCACTGTGTGTTGGCGAATTGTTTCTTTCCAGACATTTCTTTCGTCAGGCGCGGAAATGTCTGGGTTTTCTGGCGCCATAGGCAAAATCTGGACAAAATAAAAGGCCGGGAAAACCCGACCTTCTCAAATTCGTCTCTGCTATCAGTGCCAGTACATCCGTGGTCAAAGACCGCGAAGACGAATTATTTATCAGCCAGCCTGAAGCTGATCAGCAGTCATCTTGCCGGACTTGTTGTCACGGACCAATTCGAAGCTGATCTTCTGACCGTCATTGAGGCTGCGCATACCAGCGCGCTCAACGGCAGAGATGTGTACGAATACATCTGCTGAACCATCATCTGGTTGAATGAAGCCGAAGCCTTTTGTGGAATTGAACCACTTTACTGTTCCAGTGCTCATGATGAACCCTTTCAATGGAAATATTTTAATACAGGGCACGACGCGCCATGCAGTTTTTAGCTCGATTTTTGAAGAAGGATCTTTCAGAGCGCCTGTGGCGCAATAAAACTAATTACAAACTACCAAATACCGATGGTGGATACATAGTGCTAAGCGCTTGTTTCGTCAATGCCAACGCCTGAGAAATAATCTCGAAAGACTAAACTAAAGTCTATTCCCCAGTCTTTTCGGGGCTTTCTATTTCGAAATATTTTCGCCAGCCGGCATTGGTACGCGAATATAAGACGGCAACCGATTCGTCATTGCACGCGCAATCGAGTGACGCCCAGAGCTCGGATAGTAATAACTACTTGGCTTTGGCAGCTGGCCGGCTGGTCTTCTTTGCTTTTGGAGCGGCCGGTGGACGGGCAGCGATTTCTGCTTGCTCTTCAGCTTCCTTCGCAAGCCGCAAAGCCTTGAGACGTGCCGTCTTGCTTTCCCACTTATGTGTTTCATCATTGATGATTGCAGAAGCAGCAGCGGTGGTTGCCAGACTTTTCTGTTCCGAAGGGCTCAAGACCCGTTTCGGGTGGACGCCAACTTCAGGCATCTGTTTTGGACTATGTTTCATTGCATCTCGCATTATTGGATATACAACCATCGCACGCGAAACCTTCCAAGTCTATCGTGCTGTCGTTTGACGCGTCGAACCTGTTCCGGGTTTCCAGCCTCGGGCAAACCCATAGGACATGGCGAGGGAAGCATACTCGATTTCCCGCAAAAGGAATTCCCGCTCCGCCAGCAGGGCGCCGATTGTCGCCCGTGCGTCGCCCTGGTGATATGCAAGAGCCTCTTCGATTTCGTCGTCTGGTTGCTTGGATATGGCGTTCATCAGAATCTCCTTTTTCAGAAAGATTGCCACAACCGCGCATATATGAAAAGGAATTTGTTCCTGTTTTGTTCACATTTTGGACGGCGCACAATCAACCCGAAAACGGTTGTGAAAGACATTTGGCGAAATTAGAATTCGAACCAGCAGAAAGGGATAAGCTGCATGGGGAAAGTAATTGTCTCGTTTACGATGTCGC
>NZ_JBFUMG010000446.1:0-3676 GCF_054049495.1 Phyllobacterium sp. P5_D12
GGATACCGCACCCGAGAAAGCAGCCGTACCGCCGCCGCCCATAAAGGACGCGACGCCTTGTGTAGGGAATAACGGGCCACTTGCTTGCTGACCCGGTTGACCTTGCTGACCTGATTTACCGTAATCGCCTGCGATGGAACCCGTATTCCCACCACCCGCCCCACCGACGCGGTTAGCCGATGGTAAACCAGCGAAACCACCCTGTGCGCTGCAAAGAGACCCTACGGAAGTGCTTCCGCCATCTGTACCCGCCGCATTGATGCCGCCACCAGCGCCAGGAGCACCAATAGTAACAGCCTTGGAAGCACCGATATCAGCGGCCGAGGCTATTTTAAAAGCCGTAGCACCGGAACCGCCGCCACCCCCTTGCTCCGTACTACTCGCACCCGCACCTGTGACACCAGCACCGCCACCACCAGCGCCCTGACACATGATTTCGCAGTACACCATGTTTGGGTGGGGAGTGTAGGTACCAGACACGCCGAAGCGTTGCTCTCGGATAACGCCCATCGCAAACGCGGTTGTTCGAAACGTAGGAGCGTCAGCGTCGTCAATGAGGGTTTTACCGAACGTAGAAAAACCCAACGTGGACAACTGTGCACTGGCGTCAGTATCGTCAATGAGGGCATTGCCTGCCGCGGTGATGTTGGCGAGTGCTGTGCGACCCTGCGCGGTGATATCGGTCAGTGCGGCACTGGTGGAGCCGTTGAAATAGGCAAGCTTATCAGCCGCGGGTGTCAAGCTGAAGAACGAAATGGCCCAGTCCTTAAAGTCCGCTAGCGCCATAGCGCCGGCACCGATGAAATACGGGATTTTGTTGAGCGCACCAGTCAGACCTGCCAGAGCCTGTAGGTTGCCGTTGCCAAGCATCTCAATCAACGCTCGTGCTGCTGCGGAATAGCGCGAGCCGTCAGGCTGGTAGCGGATTGCGTAAGCCGACGCAGTTAGGGCGCCGCCTGTCCAGGCTTCTTTTATGGTAATCTGCGTATTGCTATCTACGGATAGGATGATCGCATCGAGGTTCTTGACCTTAAATGTATCACCTGGCTGGATGTCGGCCGCGACCCACATGCTACTTACACCAGTGACGACGGTGCCGCCCGCTGAGACAGAGACGGTACCCGCGGAGTAATCGTTCTTAATTGCCATATGGCTGGCCCTTCAATAGTTTTGCCGCGCGTTGGTCCTGGATCGCAATCTCTTCAGCAGCGACCTTTTCGGACTCCCGCCAGGCAGCAGTGTCGGCTTCCCATTTCTTGTGCGCCGCGCACGGCTCATCGGCCACCGCGTTAACGTCGTTATTCATGTTGGATTCCTTTGGATATTTTGAGGACGGCTAGGTCGGCGTCTCACAACTAATCAATTCGATTGACGACACTTGACCGATGTGTTCACAGATGTTTACGTCGCGTCGCAATGTGTTACTTTTGGGGGAAACGATAATGAAAATAGCAATCGCTGCTCTACTGCTCGTGCTCTGCATGCCAGCAGCCTCGTTCGCTGGTTCTTGTGATCACTCATGGCAGACCGCAAGTGACGGTTCGTCGTGTGGTGGTCGTTCAGCGGATTCGCGTCCAGGCGGCGGCTGATACTAAGGGGAGCGGACATACCGCTCCTTTTTCTATTTCCACTGGCGGGTAGACTTGGCTTTGGTCATGGTTGTGAGGATGGTCGCGGGAAGTTCTGCCTTCATCTTGGCCAAAGCCTGCTCGGTGCGCGCTACGGCCTCCACAGAGGCGCCGCGGTTGTCGATTGTGGGATTGAAATGAACGACGACACTCTGTCCACCACCGCCTACGCCTCGTAGCGCCGGCATACTTGGGGCGGTCAGCCGATGGTTCGGGATGATCTGCGCACCCTTCGGCACGTTCATGAGTTCTGGGCCTTTTTCCCCAACCCATGCTAGGCCGCCAGGTGCATTGTCCGTGCCGCCTGCAAAACCCATAATTTTGCCGAGGCCCGAAAAGATGCTGCCAAACATGCCGCCGCTGGAGTTGCCAGAAGCAGGCTTGAACAGCGAGTCGAATGCAGCGTTGAGAAGCATGTCGCCAAGCTTCTTCGCCAGGTCCGACAATGCGTCACCAAGACTTTTCGCACCTGTAATCGCGTCAATCGCACCGCTTTTGAACGTGTCGTAGAACTCGCCAGCGGCTTGTTCCGACTTATCTTGCRCATCCTGAACTTTGCGAAGTTCATTGGCCTGGTTGGCGTAGGCAGCCGACACCTCGTCGATTTTAGCTTTCTGATCGTCGGATAACTTAATGCTCTCGAGGTCCGTCTGGCCTTTCCTGCGGGCCTCTTCGCGAAGGTCAGCCAAGGCGGATTGCTCTAGGTCCAACGCCATGCGTCGGCGTTCTTGTGCCTCGTAGCCTTTGCCGACCATGGCAGTTTCTTCGGCTAGAGCGGCAGTTCGGTCCTTCGTAGCCTGTATGTCGTCGTTGAAGCGACTGTCTGCAGTCTTCTTTACCGCTGGTGTGCCTTTTGCCTTTGTGGCCTTCGCGGGCACCTTATAGTCCGCCAATGATACCGGGCGGATAGGCTTGCCGCCAGTAACGTCGAGCGCCGTGCCTGGTTTATCCTCAGTCGCAGTAGCGCCAAAGGCATCGTTGATGCGCTGCTGAATCTGTCTGTCAGATCGATATGGCGTGGCGCCGAGCGATCGTCCAACCTCGTCAAGTCCAGTGGCCGCACCAAAAGCAGCAGACATTTCAAGGGCGGCTGTGGTGACCGCGCTTACCCAGGTATGCAAAGTTTGCAGCGGTCCAACGAGCGAATTGATAATGTTACCCGACTCTTTCATGGCTCTAGCCATCCTGTCGATGGTCTGGGCTAGGAGCACCGCTGCGTCGGAATTGTTGTCAAACTGGCGAGCGGTATCGATCAGGATATTCTGCAGGCGAGTGAAACCCTGCGAGACGGTAAGTTGTGAGCCGCCGACTTTATCCTCAAGGGTGCTAGCTCCTGCTTCGAACGCGCGGAAAAAGGCCTCGGACGAAACCTTACCATCTTTTACAAGACGGGTGAGCGCCGAGACCGAACCGCCAGCTTCCTTGAGGCCTGCCGCGGTGGCCTGTAGCAACGGCTGGGCCCCGTCCAGCAATGAATTATACTCCTCAGCCTGAACAACGCCGTTGCCGAGTGCCTGGGACAACTGCAGGAGTGCGCCGCTTGCCTCGGCTGCTGATGTGCCGCCGACGCGCAACGAGAGCGCAACGTTGTCTGTGAATTTCAGCAACTCTTGCTGACTCACGCCCAAATCCTTGGCCGACTGCGAGGCGCGACCATACAGGGTGACTAGATCCTCGATCGGCGCCGCGTTTTTCTGCGCGCTGGCGAACAGACTGTCGTACACAACGTTAAGCTGTTCACCGGATAGGCCGGCAACCTTGAGGGCGTTGGAAATACGCGTCGAGGTATCAATCAGCGTCTGCGCGCCTTTAAGAGCGCCAGCCGCCGCAAACGCTCCAGCAAAACCCTTGCCTACATTGGCAAAGGACGCCGAAAGGTTGCTGTTCATCTTTTTCGCTCGCGCTTCGACTGCACGCATTTGTTTGTTGGAGATGCCGTTAGCGCGGTTCATCGCGTTCTCGAATTTCTTGATGTCAGCCGACAACGAAACGACGAGAGCTTGTAGGTCTTGCGCCATTACTGCCCACCTCGCAGCGCAGCCCAAGCC
>NZ_JBFUMG010000447.1:0-3665 GCF_054049495.1 Phyllobacterium sp. P5_D12
GAACGATACAGGCGAGGCGGCAAATGACTGCACTCTTCGAGGTCGATCATCTCCAGAAGGTCTTTGGCGGGCTGAACGTTACGCGCGATGTCTCGCTGGCGCTGGGCAAGGGTGATCGCGTGGCGCTGATCGGCCCGAACGGCGCCGGGAAAACCACCTTCGTCAATCTGGTAACCGGCCATCTGCGTCCGGACTCCGGACAGGTCCTGATGGGCGGCGAAGACATTTCGAAATTCACTCCGATGAGGCGTGTGCGCGCCGGGCTGGTTCGCTCGTTTCAGGTGACACGGCTTTTTGCCGAGATGACCCCGGAAGAGCATGTCGCGCTGGCGATCCTGCAGCGGCAAGGCAAGTCCGGCCGGATGGCGGGTTCCTTTCAGGCCATGCCAGACGTGATGCGTGAAACATATGAAATTCTTGAGACGCTCAATCTGACAGCACTCGGGCGGGTACCAGTCAGCGAGATCGCCTATGGTCAACAGCGCCTTTTGGAAATTGCGCTGGCGCTGGCGCTTCGGCCGAAGGTGCTGTTGCTCGACGAACCGGCCGCGGGCGTGCCGCACAGCGATACGTTTCTGATCGAGAATGCATTGGCGCAACTGCCGGCCGATCTCGCGGTGCTGATGATCGAGCATGACATGGATCTGGTTTTTCGTTTTGCCAAGAGGGTGATCGTGCTGGCGGCGGGTGAAATCATCTTCGACGGCCTGCCTGTCGATGCGACGAACGACGTGCGGGTACGCGAGGCCTATCTCGGAGGGTATGCCAATGGCAGCGCGGCTTGAAGTCAAGGGTCTGAGCGCGGGTTATGGTCCGACCCGGGTCCTCGAAGATATTTCCTTCACTGCCGAGGCCGGTTCGCGCATCGCGGTACTTGGGCGAAACGGCGTCGGCAAGACAACATTGTTTGCAACGCTTGCGGGGCAGACACGGCGCTATGACGGCACGATCAAACTCGGCGATGCGGACCTTACCCACATGGAGAGCTCCGCCCGGGCCTGGAGCGGGCTTGGCTTCGTACCGCAATCACGCAGTATCTTTCCATCGCTGACTGTCGAAGAGAACCTCTTCGTCGGGTTGAAGGGAAGGCCGCGTACCGCGTTGCAGGAGGCCTACGACATGTTCCCTCGGCTCTACGAGCGGCGGGCGAATTCCGGGGCAAAACTTTCCGGCGGGGAGCAGCAGATGCTCTCGACCGCCCGCACCATTCTGGGCAAGCCGACTGTGCTGCTGCTCGATGAACCGCTGGAGGGGCTGGCGCCGGTGATATGCGCGGAACTGATGGCGGCGTTTTCGCAACTCGCCTCGAGCGGCGAGATGACCATCCTGCTCGTCGAGCAGCGTATCCAGAGCGCTCTCGATTTTGCCGAGCGGGTGATCATTCTCGAACGCGGTCGCATCGTATGGGATGGTTTATCTGAGCAACTGGCGGGTGATCGCGACACGGTCGATCGATTGCTCGGCGTAGCGAGCGTTCCGCGTTGATTTCGCCTCCACTGGAGGAATTGTGGCAAGAATGTGGCGGCGCAGGGGGCCTTCTCGACATTAGGTTGCATTCGATTGTGGATTGAAACAATCAACATATTGGAATAATTGACAAATTTTCTCCGGTTATTCCTTAGAATTCTTCTAATATATTGTTATTGCTTCGTTTTTCGCGACAGTCTATGACTCCCGCGGCGCCAAAGCGCGTCTCGAAGAGGCGTCAAGGGTTGGCCGAGGGTCTGATCTATGCTGGTTCCATTCCTGATAATGCTGCGTGAGGGCATCGAGGCGGCCCTGATCGTGGGCATTGTCGCGAGCTATCTGAAGCAGACCGGTCGAGGCGAATGGATGCCGGCGGTTTGGGTCGGGATTCTGCTTGCCATTGCGCTTTCGCTCTTCGTCGGAGCCGGGCTGCAGATGGTCAGCGCCGAGTTCCCCCAGAAGGCACAGGAGTTCTTCGAGGCCATTGTCGGGCTGATTGCAGTCATCGTCTTGTCGTCGATGGTTTTCTGGATGCGCAAGGCGGCGCGCTCGATCAAATCCGACCTCCACCATTCGATCGACTCGGCGTTTTCGCATTCGACAGGACAGGCCCCCGCGCTGATTGCCATGGTGTTCTTCGCCGTGGCCCGCGAAGGGCTCGAATCGGTATTCTTCTTGCTCGCCATTTTCCAGCAGAGCACCAACAACGATGCGCCGCTTGGCGCGCTTCTCGGCATTCTGGTGTCGATCGTGCTCGGCTACGGCATCTATATGGGCGGTATTCGCCTCAATCTGCGCCGGTTCTTCTTCTGGACGGGCCTTTTCATATTGGTGGTTGCTGCCGGGATATTGGCGGGCACGTTGCGGCATTTCCACGAGGCGGGCGTCTGGAACAGCCTCCAGACAGTCGTCATCGACCTGAGCGGCATCCTGCCGGTCAGCGGCCCATTGGGTACGTTGCTCTCCGGAATGTTCGGTTACCAGGACATGCCGACGCTGGGCGAAGTCATCGTCTATGTCGCCTTCCTATCCATCAGCATCTTTATGTTCCTGCGTCCAGCGGGCAGTCGCACGACTGCCGCCCAACCTTCCCATTGATCGCTACCCATTGACCGAAAGAAATTTTATATGACGCAAACCGCCGGCTCCAGTTCTCCCCGCCCTTCATCGCAAAAGCTGATGAAGCTGGCGGTTGCGGGGGCCGCCCTTCTCGTCGTCGCAGGCGGTGTGGCCTTCTACTATGCCTCGAAAGGTTTGAAATCGGCGGGTTCAAGCGGGGCTATCACTGTCACGATCAACGACAGCGCATGCGATCCCAACGAGATTACGGTTCCGGCCGGGCGTTCGACCTTCACCATCGTCAACAAATCCAACCGCGCGCTTGAGTGGGAAATCCTCGACGGCGTAATGGTTCTGGAAGAGCGCGAGAATATCGTGCCGGGCTTTACCCAGACGATGCAGGCAAAACTCAAGGCCGGAACCTACGAGATCACCTGCGGCCTGCTCAACAATCCGCGCGGAACCTTGCACGTCACGCCATCGGCCGAGTCCGAAGCGGAGGCTGCGCGGCCGGCGCTGGTATCGTTTATCGGTCCGCTGGCCGAATTCCAGGTGTTCATGGCGATGCAGGCGAATTCGCTGGTGAAGGCGACGAAGGCTCTCGATGACGCGATCAAGGCCGGCGATCTCGAAAAGGCGCGGGAATCCTATCAGAAGGCGCGTGCTCCCTACAAACAGATTGAACCGATGGCCGACCTTTTCGCCGATCTGCACAATGCCATCGATCCGGTGGCGGACTATCTCGAAAAGCGCGAGGAGGACCCAGGTTTCACCGGCTTCCATCGTATTGAATACGGTCTCTACGCCAAGAACAGCCTTGACGGCCTGGCGCCAGTCTCGGCGAAGCTGCTGGCCGACGTGACGGCACTGAAGGACCGGATACGCGGGTTGCGCATTCCGCCCGAGCAGATCGCCAAGGGCGCGGGGCGGCTTGTCGGGCAGATTGCCGATACGAAGATCACCGCGGGTGAAGATCACTATGCGCAGACCGATCTTGCCGATTTCGAGGCCAATATTGCCGGGGTTTCGCGGATGATGGCGTTGCTGAAACCGGTTGCGGTGCAGGCGGCGCCACAGGTGGTGGCCGATATCGACAGCCGCCTGACAGAGACCACTAGCGCGTTGACTGCACTCAAGGG
>NZ_JBFUMG010000448.1:0-3661 GCF_054049495.1 Phyllobacterium sp. P5_D12
AGGAACGGCTTCAGCGCGGCAATCTGCTCGTCGACAGCTTCTCCGGCTTTGACCATCAGGATGATCGGGCGCGGTGCGCGGATATTCTTCGCGAGATCTTCCAATGTTTCGCAAGGAATAATCTGGCCTTTCAGGCTACCAGCCTCTTCGTAGAACTCGTGAGTCTTTGCCACTGTCCTGTTGAAAACCGCGACTCGATAACCGTTTTCAGCGATATTGAGCGCCAGATTGGCGCCCATGACGCCAAGGCCGATCAATCCGATGTCAGCTTGCTGCATGATTTTAGTCCTTGCTTATTTCGATGCTCAGGGTCCGAGGGACGGCTTCGGTCCGGATGAGCATTTGTATAGCAACGGGCACCGGCGGCAATGGTTAGTTGCGTTCACAATCTAATTATCACGGAGCTTTTCCATATCGCGGATGCGATCGGCGCTGCTCTTTTCCAGCTTGCGGGTCACTTCTGCGATCAAGGTCTCGGCCACAAGGAAGAGCGTCGCAGACGAATCCCAGGGCGAGGGCACGGCGGTGCGGCCGGCGATGACGTGGCGGGCAAAGCGTGCGATTGGCGAAAGCCATTGATCGGTTATCAGGACAATCTCCACCCCGCGTGCCTGTGCCTTTTCGGCAAACTGGATCAGACTCTGCTGATAGCGGCGGATATCAAAGATGACGAGGACATCCTTCTTTCCCATGTCGATCAGGTGGTCGCGCCAGTGGCTCTCCTGGCCAGTGAGGTGAGTCACGCCTGGTCGGGTGATCTTGAGATGCGCGGCCATGTATCTGGCAATCGGATCGGTAAAGCGGCCACCCAGAAGGTAGATGCGGGCGCGGCTGCGGCTGATGGCGTCGGTGACATCATCCAGTTGTTGTGCCGAGAGATGCTGGAAGGTCTCGCGAATATTCTCGATTGCAGCTTCCATGAGAGGGAATGCCGGGCCGTCTTTCGCGGTCTGGATCGTGCTCGCGCGGTTCCATGGCGATTGCACCTGGGCGGCCAGTTCCTCTTGCAGCGCTCCCTGGAAATCCGGGTAGCTCTGGAAGCCAAGACGGGAAACAAAACGAAGAATCGTTGGCGAACTGACGCCGGCCTGAGTCGAAAACTCGGCCACAGTGCGCAAGCCGATCAGTGGATAATTGGCGATCAGCGTCTGCGCAGCTTTGCGTTCCGATGCGGGCATCGCGTCGATTTTCTCAGCTATCAGCTCGGAAATGCTGGTCGTCATCGATGTTTCCCCACGAAATCCGGTTTTCGGATTTGACAATCTTGCCTGTTCTGTATCAAATCATACGAGAGTGGAAATAAAAACAGAAAATGTAACGTAAGATACATTTGCCGAAGAGGGCAGGATGGGCCAACGCCTTTCTCAAAGGACGCCGCGGACAGTGGCGGATGACTGGAATCCAGTCCGGGTATCGAACCCCGACGGGCGCTCACAGTTTGTCATCCTTTGCGACCATGCCTCCAACTACATCCCTGATGGCTTCGGCTCGCTTGGCCTCGATCCGGACGACTTGCAGAAACATATCGCCTGGGACCCCGGCGCACTGGGCGTCAGTCGGGTGTTGAGCCGGGAGCTCGACGCGCCGCTGGTCGAATCCTGCGTGTCGCGCCTCATCATCGATTGCAATCGCCCACTCAACGCGCCGGATCTCGTACCTTCGTTAAGTGAAGTGACAACGATTCCCGGCAATGTGGATCTGGATGATGCAGCGAAATCGCAGCGTGTAGCACTTTCGCACAAGCCATATCACGCGGCCATCGAGAAGCTGGCAGATGAGCGGGCAAGCAAAAGCATGCCTGATCCGATCTACGTGGCGGTGCATTCCTATACGCCGGTCTATCGCGGAGTTGAGCGCCCCTGGCACATCGGCATCATCCATGATGACGATGACCGGGTCGCCGCGCCATTGATTGCCGGGCTGCAGGCGTTGAATGAGTTCAATGTCGGCATCAACCAACCTTATTCACCGGCAGACCGTGTCTATTACACACTGGAGCGACACGCTTCTGCCTTTGGATTGCCGGCTGTGATGATCGAGATTCGAAACGATCTGATCACCACACCATCAGAAGAACAGGCGTGGGGCGTCATGCTTTCCAGGCTGCTAAGGGAGAACGTGGAACCCATCGCGTTCGAAAGCAATGGGTTCGCCAAGAAGGGGACTGCATAAACAAAACTACGGAGTAACGCTCTCGCGAGTATCTGACGTTGCAACTTACCAGAATAATAGGGGAACGTGATGACACAGCAAGACTATACTGAGACAGACAAATCGGAGGACATAAAGGTCCTCCATAGCATGGGTTATGCCCAGGAACTGGAGCGGCGGCTCAGCCGCTTTTCGAACTTCGCCGTATCCTTCTCAATCATCTGTATTCTTTCCGGCGGCATCAACTCGCTGGCGCAGGCGACCTCCGGTGCCGGCGGTATCGGTATCGGCATCGGCTGGCTGGTCGGTTGTTTCGTTTCGCTGACCTTCGCCGTCGCCATGTCGCAGATCAGTTCGGCCTATCCAACTGCCGGCGGGCTCTATCATTGGGGTTCGATCCTCGGCAATCGAGGCACTGGCTGGGTTACGGCATGGCTCAACCTGCTGGGCCTCATCACCGTTCTCGGTGCCATCAATGTCGGCACCTGGACGTTCTTCGTAGGTGCTTTCGGTCCGACCCTTGGCATCGAGAACACGCTCACGACGCAAACGATCTTCCTGATCATCATCACCGGTGCTCAGGCACTGATCAACCATCTCGGCATCAAGCTGACGGCCAAGCTCACGGATTTTTCCGGTTACCTGATCTTCTTTGGCTCGATTCTCATTGCTGTCGTCTGCCTGTTCGCAGCCGAAACGTGGGATTTCAGCCGCCTGTTCACCTTCCATAACTACTCCGGTGAGGCGGGCGGCAATGTATGGCCTGCCGTTTCGAACTGGTGGGTGGTTGMGCTTGGCCTCTTGCTGCCGATCTATACGATCACCGGCTATGACGCTTCAGCCCATACATCGGAGGAAACGATCAAGGCCGCACATTCAGTCCCGCGCGCCATGGTCATGTCGGTCGTTTGGTCAGCGATTTTCGGCTACCTGTTCCTTGCCGCATTCATCCTGATGATCCCGAACATGGACGAAGCCGCCAAGCAGGGCTGGAATGTATTCTTCTGGGCATTCGATCAACGGGTCGGCTCGGGTCTCAAGGAATTCGTCTATCTCGTCGTTTTCCTTGCGCAGCTGCTCTGCGGTCTCGCAACGGTGACATCAGCCTCGCGCATGATCTTCGCCTTCTCGCGCGACGGCGGATTGCCGGGTTCCACGGCCTTGGCCAAGGTCAGCCCGACATACCGTACGCCGGTCGCCGCGATCTGGACATCAGCAGTGCTTTCGGTGCTGTTTGTCTGGGGATCGTCGGTCGTCTCTGTCGCAGGAACTTCGGCCTATACGATCGTCGTATCCTGCACGGTCATCTTCCTGTTCCTCTCGTTCACAGTGCCGATCGTGCTTGGCCTGCTTGCCTGGGGAACTCCGAAATGGGACAAGATGGGTCCATGGAWTATGGGACGCGGCGTCTTCACGCTGTTCGCGATCCTCTCGGTCCTTTCGATGATCCTCATCTTTATCATCGGCATCCAGCCTCCTAACGACTGGGCCCTCTACATCACCGTCGGAT
>NZ_JBFUMG010000449.1:0-3653 GCF_054049495.1 Phyllobacterium sp. P5_D12
GTGCTGTGGACATCAATATTGTTGCTGATGCGTACTGCCGGCATCTAATCAAACTGATCAGGCCTCGGTGTCATTGCGGGTTCGCTTGTGGATTGGTTTGGCCGAGCCAGGAACACTTTTGTCCGAGCGATTATCTCCATTTTCCCCGCATATTAGCGATTGACGCTCCCGTGGGGCGGATTCGCCGACGATCTTCCCCAAATCGACGCGCACTGCGGCGGGATAGGCGAATCGGCTTGCATTCCTTGCCGGTCGTTTTCAAACACGGTGTTGGAACTCAAATTGAATAATCGCGTTCAATCAATATGACGAGAATGGCTTTTGAACATGTCACCATTACAGATCGTATGCGCCTTATAAGACGTGTGTCATGCGTTGAATCGGCTGCTGAAGTTCTTGCAAAATACTGGCCTAAAAACTGTGGCGAAAAGTATGCCGCAGCGCAGCAAGCATGCCTCGAAGCCGGGGCGGGTCAACTGGATCCCGACGAAGTCAGGCGCGCCTTCATTGATGCAGCCAAGGAGGCATCAATTTACATCAATGAGCGGTCACGCTAATGATCCGTTCTCCATTCAATATATTCCTGAAAATATAACACTAGCTATCCGCGAGGCACCGATATATTTAGGAAAATATTTCGGAGTCTATCGGAGGTTGGATATGGGAATTCATCGTCGTCAATGGATTAAAATGACTGTCGCCGCACTTGCGGTCGCATGGCTTGGTATAATTCCGCTGGCAGGCTCTGTACAAGCTGCAGAAAAGGTAACCGTTTTCGCAGCGGCCAGTCTCAAGAACGCACTCGACGACATAACAGCCGCATGGCAGAAAGAATCTGGCGAGGAAGCTGCAATCTCCTACGCAGCGAGTTCGGCTCTGGCAAAGCAGATCGAGTCTGGCGCGCCTGCCGATATCTTCATCTCAGCTGATCTCGACTGGATGGATTATGTTGCAAAGAAAAATCTGATCAAGGCTGACACGCGCAAAAATCTATTGGGTAATCGCATCGTTCTGGTGGCATCGAAAGACAAGGCAGAGCCCGTCGAAATTAAAAAGGGTTTTGGCCTCGCCAACCTTTTGGGCGAGGGCCGTCTCGCCATGGGTGCTGTGGATTCGGTTCCGGCAGGGAAATATGGCAAGGCCGCTCTTGAATCGCTTGGTGTGTGGTCGTCGGTGGAAGGCAAGGTTGCCGGCGCCGAGAGCGTGCGCGCTGCATTGTTGCTGGTGTCGCGTGGCGAAGCACCCTACGGCATCGTCTATCAGACGGATGCGGCCGCTGACAAAGAAGTCAAGATCGTAGGTACGTTTCCCGAGGACAGCCATCCTCCGATCATTTATCCCATCGCAATTCTGAGCGACAGCAAGAATGCTGATGCGGTGTCGCTGTTTGATTACATCAAATCAGAAAAAGCTGTGCCATTCTTTGAGAAGCAGGGATTCACCGTACTCAAGTAAAATCTCGCTGGCTCCCGCCTCTAGCACTGCGGGAGCCTCGCAAGAGCACACGACCGGGCAGGGGGCTGACATTTTTGGACTGGTTCTCACTGAGCAATGAAGAATGGACAGCAGTTCACCTTACTCTTCGAATTGCGTTCGTCGCGATGCTCGCCAGCCTCCCTCTGGGCATTCTCGTTGGTCTGTTGCTCGCACGAGGAAAATTCTGGGGCAAATCCATCCTCAATGGCCTCGTCCATCTTCCTTTGATTCTTCCCCCCGTCGTCACCGGCTTTATTCTTCTCATTCTTTTTGGTCGACGTGGCCCGATCGGAGCGTTTCTAGCCGAACATTTTGGCATCTTATTGTCGTTCCGCTGGACGGGCGCAGCATTGGCCTGCGGGGTGATGGGTTTTCCATTGATGGTTCGCAGCATCCGGCTATCCATAGAAGCAGTGGACCGCAAACTTGAGGATGCCGCCGGTACGCTTGGTGCAAGTCCGCTATGGGTATTCGCGACTGTCACCTTGCCGCTCATCCTGCCAGGCATCATCGCCGGCATGATTCTTTCGTTTGCCAAGGCAATGGGCGAATTCGGTGCGACGATAACGTTCGTTTCCAATATCCCCGGGGAAACACAGACACTGTCAGCTGCAATCTACACTTTCACACAGGTGCCGGGTGGCGATGCAGGTGCCTTCCGCCTGACCATCATATCAGTCATCATCTCCATGGCCGCGTTGATGGCTTCCGAATTCATGGGCTACCTTGTCGGACGCAGGGTAGACGTCGAATGACCCTGACTTTTGAAGCAAAACATGTGCTTGGAAAATTCGTACTTGACGCCGCCTTCACGTCCGACCGCGGCGTTACGGCGTTGTTTGGACGTTCAGGTTCGGGAAAAACATCGATCATCCGTATCATTGCGGGCCTTTCACGGCCGGACCAGGGCAGGGTCGTTTTTGACGGCGACGTACTGGTTGATACGAAGATGGGTATATACGTTCCCAAACATAAGCGCCGTTTCGGCTACGTATTTCAGGAAGGCCGGCTTTTTCCCCACCTGACGGTTCAGCAAAATCTTAATTACGGCCGCTGGTTTACTCCCAAATCGCGACGCTCGGAAGATTTGTCGAAGATTGTCGACCTCCTTGGTATTGGCACTATTTTGGACAGGCGTCCGGGCAAACTATCAGGCGGAGAAAAGCAGCGCGTCGCGATCGGCCGTGCCTTGTTGTCGTCGCCACGTATGCTCCTTATGGACGAACCGCTAGCGGCGCTCGATAATACAAGGAAGATCGAAATCCTTCCCTATCTTGAAGCTCTTCGCGATGAAATGAATATCCCGATCATTTATGTGAGCCACTCGGTGTCAGAAGTGGCGCGTCTAGCCGATCGCGTCATTGTTATGAGCGAAGGCAAGGTGGCAATGGCTGGCACTGCAGCCGATGCCTTGAGCCAAACCTCAATTTCAATCGCAACCGATCGCCGCGAAGCAGGTTCATTGGTGGAGGGGAAGGTCGTAAATTACGATCCAAAGCACAAGCTGACGACCATCGGGTTCCAAACATCCAAAATTTATGTTTCAGGAACGGAGGTTACGGTAGGAAAGGGCGTTCGCGTCCACATCCTTGCCAAGGATGTGATGCTTTCGACGATTCGACCTGAACAGCTAAGTGCGCTCAATATTCTCGAAGGGACCGTAAGCGCGATCACCTTCGAGTCGGGCATAGCCGATGTTCAAGTCGATTGCCAAGGAACGATAATCCTGGCACGTATTACTGAGTTATCGTGCGGAAGGCTTGGTCTGCGACCGGGCGTGCTGGTCTTTGCGATTATCAAGACCGCGGCTTTGGAGCCTCACTGATATCGGCCTCGGATACCGAGGATGTGCTTTTGCTGCGATTGGCATCAAGCCAGGCAATATCCGACGCAACTGCAGTTTCGATTTTCTTTTCCATCGTACGAAAGCGGCTGAGCAATTTCTCGCCGAATTCAGTGACCACAGCGCCGCCGCCTTGTTTGCCGCCGCGCTGAGAATCCACCACGGGCTGGGAGAACATGGCGTTCATCGCGCTGACCAGAAGCCAGGCGCGGCGGTACGACATATCCATGGCGCGACCAGCGGCTGAAATGGAGCCAGTTTCGCGAATGTGCTCGAGCAATTGCATTTTTCCACGACCGATTTTCTCATTGTGAGGAAAATCGATCCGTAAAAC
>NZ_JBFUMG010000450.1:0-3649 GCF_054049495.1 Phyllobacterium sp. P5_D12
CATCCCTCTCCGTCATCCTCGGGCTTGACCCGAGGACCCACCGCCATGAAGCATTGTGACACGGCTACGCATTATAGCAGATCGTTTAGTGACATACTGTTTTGTGGACTTGGCCTGCTGGATCCCGTGGAAATTGGTGGACGGCCAAATCTCCTTTGCCGTGGGTCCTCGGGTCAAGCCCGAGGATGACGGAGAACGACGAGCTACAGATTGAACCGTTAACCTTTCACCGCACCTGCCGTCATGGAGCCGCTGATTTGGCGGTACATGATGATGCCGATGAGCATTGGCGGCAATGCGCCGACGATCATGACGGCCGATGCTGCGCCCCATTGAATGCCGCCGCCGCTCGCCGCGAAGAAGAACGAAGCGCCGACTGTCATCGGAACAGCCCTGTTTGACGTCAGCATCAGTCCGAATAGGAATTCGTTCCACGCTGTGATGAACCCGAATATGAAGACCGTCGCCAGTGCCGGACGGCAGACCGGCAACATCATCCCCTTCATGATTCCCCATTTGCTCATGCCGTCCAGCTTTGCCGCCTCGTCGATTTCGATGGGAACTTCCGCAATCGCGTTGACGAATACGATCAACGAAAGCGGCAGATTGACGATGGTCAGTATCAGTCCGAGGCCAAGCTGTGTATCAAGCAGGCCGGCAAACTGGAACATCATGTAGAGCGGGATCGCAAAGATGATGAGYGGCACTGCTCGCAGATTGACGATCAGCGGCATCAGGACCTTGCGGCCATATTTGCCGCGCGCAATGGCATAGGCTGCCGGAAAAGTAATGATCATGGCGAGCACCGTGCCGATCAGGGACGCCGCCAGGCTGTTGAGGAGATAGGCAAAAATGTTCAACCGGTCGCTCACCTGCAAAACCGTCGCATAGTTTTCGAGGGTAGGGCTCGAAATCCAGAATCCGGGATTGACCGATATTTCCTTGCCGCTCTTGAAAGAGGTTAGCAAGGTGACGATAACCGGAAAATTCAGGGCAAGAGCAGCAATGGCGTAGACGATCCAGCGCGCTAGTTTGATCATGACGCGGCGCCTTTCCCGCGGCGCGATAGCCATGTCAGCGCGTACAAACCAACGAAGGACGCCAGAAACAGGATGACGGAAGCGGCGATTGCCTTGCCGATCGCGCCCTGTTTGAAGAAGGCCTCGTAGATGTAGATCGGCAGCGATGTGGTCGATCCGCCGGGACCACTGCCGGTCAGCGTGTAGACGTTGTCGAATACGCGAAATCCATCGATAAACCGAATGAAAAAAGTGAAGATGAGCGTCGGCCGCATCAGGGGCAATTCAATCGCCGTCAAGATTTGGCGAGCGGAAGCACCATCGATGGCCGAGGCTTCGCGCACATCGTCAGGAATAGCCCGATAGGCGGTGTAGAAGAGCAGCAGCGCGAAGGGTGTCCACTGCAATGTCTCGACGACGACAAGGGTCCAGAATGCGTTTTCCGCATTGAGGAATGACGGGCTGTCGCCAAACCATAGATACAAATAATACGGAACAGGGCCGCCGAACTCGTGCAGTACGAGCCGGTACATCAGCCCGATCATCGCCGGTGCAACCATCAGCGGCAACATCAGCGGCGCCATGAGCCAGGAGCGCTTCTCGATCAGAGGCGACAGGAASACGGCAAGGCCAAGGCCGAGCACACATTCCAGAACTGCCGTGATCACGCCGAAACGCAGCGAAAACCAGCTGGCCCGCCAGAATTGCGCATCGCCGAGCACCTCGCCATAGTTGCCGAAACCGACGATTTCCGGGCTGCGCAAATTCGTGAAACTGACACGCGAAAGGCTGTAGACGAGATCGATCAGGATCGGAAATCCAAGGAAAAGCAGGAGAAACCCGACCAGCGGGCTCGCAAAAATTCTCCAGCCTTTGTGGCCCAAATTGACCATGGGTTTCCTTTGCAAAAATAGCTCCACTTATCTCCCCCTTGTGGGGGAGAAAGGATTTTCCTGGATTTAGCCTCTTTGCTAAATCCTTGGAAAATCCAGAGAGGGGGTAGTTCAGTGAGGCAAATCCCCTCTCTGGCGATTTCTAGCACTTAGCAAGGGCTAAGATGCTGAAATCGCTTTCTTGAGATACCGCGGCGGGAGGCCTAAGGCTTCAGCAGTTTCTCCATCCCAKCCTTCGTGTTGGCAAGCGCTTCGTCCAAGGTTTCCTGCCCCGACCAGTAGCCGRTGAATTCCTTCGCCTGCAGTTCGTAAACCGGGAAGGCATTGGCTGATGTGGCACCGGTCATGACATAGCCATAGGCGCCGGCATATTGACCGAGCGTAACGAGGTCCGGCCGCTCCTTGGCAATCTTTGCTGCCACATCCGGCAGGAGCGCAGGCGAACCGCCGCTGCGGGCATAAAGCAGGGCGGCGTCCTCAGTCGCCAGCCATTGGAGGAACTTCGCCGCACCTGCCTTGTTCTTGGCATTCTTGTTGATACCAAGCCCGAGGCCATGGATATGGTCGGCCCGGCCCGCCGAACCGGCTGGCGGCGCAACGATACCGACATTCTCGGCAACCGCCGGGGATTTGGCGGGATCGGTGAGTTCGCTGGCTGCAGCATTCCACTGCAGTGCCGTCGCCACCTGACCGGAGCCAAACGCGGCATTCGTTTCAGCATATTCATAGGAAAGCGAATCCTTCGGCGAGGCACCCGCGTCGTAAAGCTTCTTGTAAAGCTCAAGCGCCGTCCGGTAAGCCGGAGAGTCGATGGTGATATTGCCCGAAGCATCCATCCAGTCGCCGCCATTGGCACGGGCCACGGATTGCCACACCATGATGTTGAAAAGGAGGTTCTTCATCTGCAGCACCGTGCCGTAGCGAACCGGGCTTTCGGGATTTACGGACTTTGCGAAATAGAGTGCGGTCGCTGCCCAGTCATCCCAGGTCCAGCTGTCGGGCGCTTTCGGCTCCAGGCGCTTGCCGAGATATTTCTCGCTGATCTCGGCATATTTGGCCTTGGCTGCCGGGTCGGCGAGTAGGGCATGGATCAAATCCTTGCGGTAATACATGAAATGCAAGGAGAGATCGGTTGGGACACCGTATTGCTTGCCATCGAACTGCATGGTCTTCAGCACCGACTCGCCAAATACCTTGGCGGCATCCGGGCCAAGGTCGACTGGCTCCATATAGGAGGCGTAGCGGCCGATCGAATATGTCGCGAGAAGATTGATGTCGAAGGCGCTCGACCCGGCTGCCATGTCAGCCTGCAATTTGTCGTAAAAGCCATCGCGACTGTAGAAAAGAAGCTCGACCTTTTCCGCGTCGGCAACGCCGCTTTGTGCATTGTAAGCTTCGGCAACAGCGCGTAGCGCGGTTTCTTCCGAACCGCCCGGCCAGCCCAGAACGGTAACCGCGGCGTTGGCGGCACCAAGGGATGTGGTAATCAGTGCGAGAGCAGATAAAGTGATTTTTGTAAATTTAAGCATGTTCTAGCCTCCWATAATTGAGTTGGATTGTGCAATGGCGAGATCCGCCGCGCCGATTACCCCCGCGTGACGGCCGAGACCGGCACTCACAAGGGTTGGACGCAGCGATATTTTGGGAAATGTGAATGCGCCCCGAACCTGATCGATATAGCCTTCTGCAAGCCCGATCCCGCCGCCAATGACGATGTATTTCGGATCAAGCGCCAGC
>NZ_JBFUMG010000451.1:0-3640 GCF_054049495.1 Phyllobacterium sp. P5_D12
GGGCGCAGGTATCGGGAAGCAGCCTGAAGCCGTCCGATTTTCCCGATGCCGAAAGGCAGGCCTTCGCACGCGCCGAGAAAATCCTTGCCCGTTTCGGCGATGAAAAAATGGAACTGCTGATCAGAAAACTATGCGGCATGCGCRAGCATGGCACGTATCCCTTGCGGTCGTTGACGAGTTGAAACGATGGCTCGCCATCTGTTCGCGTCCGACAAACGCGGGAGCCCGGAGAAGTCCGTATTTGCTTGGTTTTTCATTGTCGGACGACCGTGACAAGTCCCCGTCACTTGTTTGCATAAACCAAAGCGAAATCCTATAATCTAACTATGAAAACCTCATCCTCCATCAGCACACCGAGAATGGTGCTATATGCTGCCCTTGCGCTTGCGGCATCCGTTGCTTCGGGGCTCACCTTTGCTGCATGGTCCAACAAGGGCGATTCCATCTTCCTTTCCCTCATCAATGCGGGCTTGGCCTGGTGTATGTAGTCGCTTGGCAGCCTCTGAGTAATCATCCATGAACAAACGTCTGCTGCCTTTTTTGATCGTAGCGATTGCCCTTCTTGCCGGGGCTGCGGGCTGGATCACCTTCCAGTCATCACGCCAGACGGCCACGACCGGCAATCAGGGGCCATTCGGCACGTCTTTTGAGCTTACGACGATGAACGGCGAACCGATCACGGAGGCGGCATTCCGGCAAAAGCCATCCGCTATATTCTTTGGCTTCACCCATTGTCCGGAAGTTTGTCCGACGACATTGTTCGAGCTTGACGGCTGGCTCAAGAAACTCGGTACGGAGGGCGCAGACGTCAACGCCTATTTCGTGACGGTGGACCCGGAGCGGGACACTGTCCCTGTCATGAAATCCTATGTCAGCAATGTGTCTGACCGGATCACGGGTGTGACAGGCGATCCCGACAAGATCGCAGCCATGCTGAAGGGCTATAGCGTCTTTGCGCGCAAGGTTCCCGTCGAAGGCAGCGACTATACGATGGACCACACCGCCTCGATCTTTCTTCTCGACAGCAAAGGCCGTTTCTTCGGCACCATTGCCTATGGCGAAAATCCTGATACGGCTGTCGAGAAACTAAAACGCCTCGCCAAAAGCTAGAGAAAATATTCCTGAATGACCACCCAGACCCGCCTTTTCGTTACCGCCGGCAAGATCGAAGCCGAGCGCATCTTCACCATGCTCGAACGTGAATTCGAAGAGGACGGACTGCCGGTCTCCAACGCCGAAATCGACGAGGATCGTGAAATATTCGAGGTTTCGGTCTATACATTCGAGCCCGACGAAATCGAGCCACGCATTCGCGATGTTCTCGGCAGCGACACCTTCGGCCTTGAATTGAAACGTGAGCAGGTGCCGGATATCGATTGGGTCGCGCATTCGCTGGAAGGCCTGAAGCCGGTGCGCGCGGGACGCTTTTTCGTGCATGGCTCGCATGATCGCGACAAACGCCGCCTCAATGATCTCGGTATCGAAATCGATGCAGGTCAAGCGTTCGGTACAGGCCACCACGGCACCACGTCCGGTTGTCTCGACATGATCAGCCAGGTGATCCGGCGCGAACATCCGCGCAATGCGCTTGACCTTGGCACGGGAAGCGCTGTGCTTGCCATCGGGATCGCCAAGCTTGCGCCTATCCGTATTCTGGCAACGGATATCGATCCGGTCGCAGTCGCGGTGGCGCAGGAGAATGTGGTTAAGAACGGCGTTGCCGCCCGGATACAGACCGAAACCGCAACGGGGTTTCATCATCCGGCAATGCGCGCCGCCACACCCTTCGATCTCATCGTCGCAAACATCCTTGCGCGGCCGTTGATGCAGCTCGCGCCTGAAATGCGCAAACACCTCGCCTGGGGTGGTTCGCTGATCCTTTCGGGTATTCTCGAAACACAACGGGAGAAGGTACTCGCCGCCTACCGCGTCCAGGGCCTGTTTCATATCAAAACACTGCGCCGCGAGGGCTGGGTTACCCTGCATCTGAAAGCTAAAGCTACGTACTAGAGCTTTTTCGGGATGGCATTCTCAAATTCCAATTGACAGCGTTGATCGATTATAGGAATATATTCTTTTTAAAGGATTTATTTCATGAGAGATTACGAATACGACCTGTCTCGAGTTAATCACACCAGATACCGCGTTGAAGAAGCCGCCGCCGAATTGAAAGCGATGCGGCGGGCACCGCCCAATTCCTATCTGCCGAAGGATATTCGGGGAGCAGAACTCGGCTACGATTTCTGGCGTAGCAGGCTGCGCATCACGGAGGATATTTTACGAAGGTTTCACCCTGACCAGCCACGCGTACCTGCGGGAAATCCCGATGGCGGGCAATGGACCGATGGAGGTGGTGGGTTCGGCCGATCCAGCTCATCTGTAGATCCGATTAAAACCGGCGCTACCTCGGCTCGTCCGCGTAGCAACAACGATCTTGTCAAACCCGTATCAGATTCAGATCAAGGGCAGCGCCGCAATCTTGAATTCAATGAAAGTCAGAAGGCTGAGCTCCGAAGGAAGATCGGCAGCGGAAAAGGGAGCGTATGTCGAAGCGTACAAATATCTGCATCAGCAAGTTCAAAATCGTCTGCAAAACCCTGGTTTGAGTATTGCAGAGCGCAAAGAATTGGAAGCGAAGGAGTTCTGGCTGCGCAAAGCAGGTGAAATCAATGGCGGCGATCCGAACAGTCAGGGCAATTTCTTCATTCGCAGCGTCACAGGAAATGGTTTGCGCTTTGACGACAGACCGGCAGATCCCGAGAAGATACAGGAAAACTCCAACCGCATTGGTGCGTTTGTGATGCGAGATGTTCTGACGAACGGCAAAATGCCATCAATGCAAGAAATCGTTGCAAACGATGCGCTTTCGGTAACAGACCCAAAAGACGGACACCAAACGATCGGTGGCTGGGGCGGCTCATTCAACTATTGGGATATGCCTTTATCAGCCACGCCGGGTGATACCGTGGGCTACCGCATTTCGAAAGATCCCGCTGAATATGAGAAATTCATTTCGGTGAACGCCAAGGCTCTTGCCGATACCGTTCGAAAATTCCGGCTCGATCAATACCCGGAAAATTCCGCCGAAGCGATATTGCAAGGACTAAACGCGCAGGTGCCAGCAAGAACCAAACTTGAAATCATCGATCGCGCACTTGACGGAATCAACGGTGAGCGCGAAGGATTTGCGGGAGATCCTTACGATATCGATGGCTATCACCCGCGTTTTGACGACGATGATGACAATGTGATCGGCTGGTTTTCACGGGATAAGCATCTCAAACAAATCGATGTCACCGACCGCGCAAAAATCAATGAGCTCAACACGCGTTACCACATTCGGCAAAACAAGGGAGAATTTCACTCCTGGCAAAATGCGGATGATGATTAAAAGCCTCAACTACGACGAACGTTGCATTGTCCGCGCAACGTCCGTCGTCCAAATTACAATTGTATCCTTGGGGAACCCCAATGCCGAAAAATCTGGCCGCCCCCCTTTATATGCTGATCATGTTCGTCTTCGGAACCGCGTCCTTTTGCAGCGTCGCGATGGCTGCCGACGACTACCCGTGCAAGCCGGAGGGTGATATCAGGTCCGCCTGGTACAGAATACAGAATATGGACCCGGTATATCTCGTTT
>NZ_JBFUMG010000452.1:0-3629 GCF_054049495.1 Phyllobacterium sp. P5_D12
ATGCTCCTGTGCACGCGTAAGACTGCGCAATGTCAGTGAGAACAGTTCCTGGTATATGTCGCCGAACTTCGAGCGCGGAAATGACCTGAGGCTTGTGCCCGTTATCGCTTCGGCAAAGAAATGGTGGTTTGCATCGGCTTCGAGACCGAAGACTTCGCCGGATAGATAAAATGCGCTGATCTGCCTCCGACCGTCGGCGAGTAACCGATGGACGCGGACAGCACCAAACTCGACCTGATAGATGTTGCCCGCCTTTTCGCCTTGGGCGTAAATCTCGGAGCCCGGAGCAAAGAACAAAATCTGTTGCGGATGAGCTTGACCGAACGGCAACGGAACGGGTTGATCGATGCCATCTGATCCGAGTCGCGGTGACATTTGGACAGTGGTGTAGGCCAGCATGACGATCTCCATTCGATTTGATGGGACAACACTGGCTGATATCATCATGCTCCGAAATTCGTTTATGTACCTACGCGTTTCTACGTAGGTTGACCTGTGCCGGCAAATTGGTCGGTCAATCTAATGGCTGTTATTAACGCGTTGCCCAAGAGGGGCTTTCGAAGCACCCTGACGCCGAGCACATCAGGCATGGATCGAGAACAGTCCACCAGCAGTAAGATGGGCTTGTGGAACCCTCGCACCGCGGTCAGTGCTAGTGGGTCGTTCAAAAGTGCTTCTTCGTCTACGACGATGCAACCGCCCGCGGCGGTGCTCGGCGATGCGAGGGCTGCGTTCACATCGTCGAACGACAGAACCGCAAAGCCTTCAACCTCGAGCGCAAACTCAAGCGACCGTCGCAACCCATAGTCCGGCGCAACAACAAGTACCTGGAATGAATTCGGCAATGGGCATTCCCTCTAAACATGACCGAACGATCGGTGGCCGGCAACGACGGCCCAAATAGCTTGACTGTGTTTTCGAGGGTGCGCATTGCGCTAGGTCAAATCAGTGGATTGACCGTATTGTTAGTCAATCGATATCGAACTTTACACTGAGCGCCATTCGCACGAGTTCCGGCAAGCTCCTCGCTTTCATTTTTGCCATTACGTTGGCCCGATGGACTTCAACCGTACGTGGACTGATATTCAGATCATAGGCGATGGTTTTGTTGGCAAGACCTGCCACTACGCCTGAAAGGACTTGCCTTTCGCGGTCGGTCAACTCCTCCAACCGCGCCTGAATGGCCGAAGCGTCATCCAGGTCATCGGCGATGTCCGTCAATTGTGCCGCCGCCCGCTTTACCGCTTCAATCAAGACTTCGTCTTCAAATGGCTTTTCTATGAAGTCCAAAGCCCCGGCCTTCATGGCTTCCACAGCCATCGGCACGTCTCCATGCCCCGTTATAACGATAGAGGGAATACGAAGGTCGGCCGTTTTCAAGTTGCGCAACAATTCCACGCCACTCATGTCTGGCATTCGCAAATCTGTAACCAGGCAGCCATTGCGGATTGTCGGTGCGGTCGCAAGGAATCTTGTTGCCGACTCGTGCACGCGAACGGTGAAGCCGGACATGGTCAGCAAGAACGCGAGAGACTTTCTGACCGCCTCTTCATCGTCCACAATGTGGACAGTGTAGTCGTCAATCGCCATTTGGGTGCTTATCCTCAATTGCCGGAAGCGTGAAGCGGAATGTGGTACCCCCGCTCTCGTTCTTCTTTACCGTTATGCTGCCACCATGTGACTCGACAATCCGCTTGGAAATCGACAAACCGACTCCCATGCCGCCAGGTTTGGTGGTCATGAAGGGCTTGAACAGCTGCGCGGCGATCTCGTCGGGAATGCCRGGTCCAGTATCGGCAACGTCGACCACGACCCACCCATTCTCGTCCAAACTCGTTTGCACAAGCAGTTCACGTTTTTCACTGTCTCGCATCGCTTCCATGGCATTGCGCATTAGGTTGATCAAGACCTGTTGGATTTGCACGCCGTCAACCATGACAAACTTGGCGTCGGGGCCAAACTCGAACACGGACCTGATACCGCGTTCACGCGACCCCACGAGCGCCAGAGCGCCAGCTTCCTCGACCAGCTTGCGGATGTCTTCTTGCGTCTTGTCGGTCTCGCCGCGTGTTACGAATTCCCTTAGATGCCTGATAATTTGGCCCGCACGCAGGGCTTGCCTCGATGTCTCTTCCAAAGCCTCGCGCATTTTCGACGCGAGGGCATCATCCATGTCGCGCAACAGTCGTGTGCACCCTTGGGCATAGTTGGCTATGGCAGACAGCGGCTGGTTGAGTTCATGGGCCAGCGTCGAAGCCATTTCCCCCAGTTCGTTAAGTCGCGCCAGCCGCGCCAGCTCGCCCTGAATTTCATGTAGCCGCGCGGCGGATTCTTCGCGCTCTGTTAGGTCCCGAATAAATCCGGTGAAGAAGACCTTGTCTCCGGTCTTTATCTCTCCGACTGCAAGTTTCATCGGAAAGGTCGAACCATCCTTGCGTTTGCCGACGACGACGCGATCAATGCCTATGATGCGCTTTTCGCCAGTTTTCAAATACCTGCTTATGTAACCATCGTGCTCCCGCTGGTAAGGTTCCGGCATCAAGATCCGGACATTCCGGCCAACGACCTCGGCCTCGGTGTAGCCGAACTGCCTAACGGCTGCCGCGTTGAATGACCTGATTGTTCCATCCTTTTCAATGACGACCGTTGCATCGAGTACTGTGTCCAGAATCGACCGGAGATGCGCTTCGCGAGCGTCAAGGTCGCTCACCGTCTTGTCGGTGACCCGCCGCGCGTGATGAAGCAGCCCGCCCATCCAGGCGATCACCAGGCCGATAACAATAAGAATGCCAAACTCCACCACGTTTTGGGAGTGATTGAACTGCGCTCCCCCTACGTAAAGCGACGAGATTAAGGAGAAGAAGACGGCCGCCAACCCCGGTCCAATTCCTCCGGCGATAGAGGCTATGAGAATTGAGGGAATGAACAGAATGAAAACCGCGCGATCCTGAAGAAGATCCTGCATCGCCAATCGGAGTAGCAAGGCGGCCAGGACTGCTGCAGCCGCCAGGACATAACCTTTCATCCCCTCAAAACGTGAGGAGAGAGCGGCTTGGAGGAACCGTCCCCGGACGCCGGGTATGTCACGTGCGGGCATGGCTGTGTCGCGGTTCCTGATGGAGTTCGTGTCCAAAATGGTCTGCCAACACACAGCAATATAAATTCAAAGGTTTCAATCACAAACAGCACCCGTAAGCGAGGCAAGGGCCGTTTATCCAGGATGACTTTAGTGTTTAATCCACGCCTATGCTGTCAGTTGACTTTCCCTGATCATTTAAAGGCGGTGCCAGTCCAATTGCTGAAAACGCATCGCCGATCATGCGGCTTTCTTGGCAGTACTTGAAGCTACCGCCGAAATCGAGCACGACCTCGTGTTGTACCAAACGGCTCGTGTTTATTAGAAATCACCAAAAGAGCCAATGCCACAATGGCTATGCCGGCTGTACACGCGTTAACTCGGACCGAGAACGCTCCTGCGAATGCGAGAACCCACGGAGAGGCTGAGAGCCAGAGTCCGACAATGATTTGAGCCCACTTCTGCCACAAGCGATCGTTAATTACGGTCAGGACGCTGACCGTAAAGGGCGGCGGTACCGCTTAATATGAAATTCCAGGAGATCCAGTATGGT
>NZ_JBFUMG010000453.1:0-3627 GCF_054049495.1 Phyllobacterium sp. P5_D12
GTACATGTACCTGCTGAAGGACGAGTTCGAGCGGTCACATCCGGACATCAAGCTGAACATCAAGACCGTTCAGTTCCGCGACATGGTCAACGATCTGGCGCGCGCCACCGCAACCGGTGAATCGCCTGACGTGACCTATATCGACAATCCCGAAGTCGCACTCTTCGCCTCGCGTGGCTTGCTGCTGGATCTCAGCCCCATGCTCGCTGAATCGAAGGTCATCAAGAAGGACGATATTTTCCCCGGCCCGCTTTCCTCGGTCACTTGGGACGGGAAGATTTACGGCATTCCGCGTGGCGCGAATACCATTGCGCTCTACTACAATGCGGACATGTTCAAAGCGAAGGGCCTTGACCCGGACAATCCGCCCAAAACCTGGGACGAGCTATACGCCGCCGCGAAGAAACTTAACGATCCAGCCAAAAATATCTATGGTTTGGCGTTTTCCGCCGTGGCCACCGAAGAGGGAACGTTCCAGTTTCTGCCTTGGCTGCAGATGGCTGGCGGCGACTACAACAAGGTCGACACCGAGGGTGGCGTCAAGGTTCTGGATTTCTGGGGCAAGCTGCTGGACGAGAAGCTCGCATCTCCCGATACCTTGATCCGCAGCCAGTTTGACTCGACTGGTACCTTCAATGCCGGCAATGCAGCGATGGCCATTTCTGGCCCATGGGAACTACCTCGCATGGGACGGGAAGCAAAATTCGATTATCGCGCCGCGCTTTTGCCGATTCCCCAGGAAGGCGCCACGCGCGCCTCTGCGCTCGGCGAAGGCGACAACGTTATCCTCGCCAAAAGCGAGCATCCCAAAGAAGCTTTTATCCTGCTGGAGTTTCTCTACAGCAAGATGCCCGATGTCTGGAACCGTTTTGGCTTTGTGCCTGCCGCAAATGTGAAGTCGAATGATCCAAAAACGCCAGCCATCTATGCCGTCTTTGAGGAAAGCATGAAATATGCCCGCAATCGCGGTCCTCATCCTGAATGGCCCAAGATTTCCAAGGCGATTTACACCGCCATACAGTCATCGCTGACGCATCAAAGCGATGCGAAGACTGCGCTGGGTACTGCACAGAAGCAAATCGACGCTGTTTTGAACAAATAGACTTCGACAATCGCTCCTTCGCGCGTGCGGAGGAGCGAGGATCGGAGATTTGAAGTGGCAAGCGGGAGGATACTGTGCAAGGCATCATCAGAACCATCCGGGACGGCAGCGGATTTGACATCTTGCTGCTTGGGCTTGCCCTGCTCTATCTCATCATTTTTTCGGCGTTTCCCATCGTCTACAATATCATCATGTCGTTGCAGACAGTTGACATGTTCACGCTTACTTCATTCAACCGCCCGTTTGTGGGCTTGCAAAATTACTACGATATTTTCTCCCAGCCGGTTGCCGGTACAATTTTCTGGAACACAGTAAAATTTGTGGTGCTCTCTATCGTGTTCCAGCTTTCAATCGGCTTCGGGCTGGCACTTTTCTTCCAGCAAGACTTTCCGGGCGCCAGCTATTTGCGTGGCCTGTTCCTGGCCGGATGGATCATGCCCGCACTCGTCGTCGGCGCAATCTKGAAATGGCTTTTCGCCGGCGATTTTGGCGTTATCAACTATGCCCTGACATCCCTCGGGATTGCCGATGACCGCATTTTCTGGCTCTCAGACCCAAACGTAGCGCTCTATGCCGTTATCATCGCCAATATCTGGCTCGGCATTCCCTTCAACATGATACTGCTATCGGTTGGCCTCGCGAGCATACCGCGTGATGTCTACGAGGCCGCCGAACTTGATGGCGCAGGAGCATTCGAGCGTTTTCGATCCATAACCCTTCCTCTGATGCGTGCGCAGCTTGGGGCCGTGATATCGCTCGGCGTTATCTTTACACTTCAACAGTTCGACTTGATCGCTGCTCTCACGCAGGGTGGTCCCGCTGACAGCTCCAATGTCGCTCAATATTGGTCGTGGCAGTTCTCATTCCAGACGTATGAGATTTCTCTCGGCAGTGCCGTCTCCGTTCTCATGATCATCTTCGTCATAGTGGTAGCAGCCGTTTATGTGCGCTCTACGCGCCATGAACACAGCTACTGAGGAAGGAGGACGCTGATGAAACGCTACGTTCTGCTCATCATCGGTCTGGCCATGACGGCGATCTATCTGTTCCCGCTTTACTGGATGTATTTGACGGCCCTGAAAAGCAGTACCGAGATATTTCAGTATCCGCCTACATTCTGGCCGTCAGACACGCAGTGGAATTTTCTGGAGGTATGGAAGAGCCGCGACATGGGCAGGTACATCTGGAATTCGCTGCTCATCGCTACAGGTGTTACGATCCTTGCTACGACACTGGGAACTGGATGTGCCTACGTATTATCGCGGGTTCGTAATGTCTGGATTGAAATTGCCCTGTTCGCGATATTGATGATGCAGGTTTTGCCGTCGTCTTTGATGGTCACACCCATCTTCGTGATGTTCAACCAGATCGGTCTTTTGGCCAGTCCGCGTATTGCTGTTATCCTGGCGCAAACCGCCAAAGTCTTGCCGCTCTACATCGTCCTCTGCCGGGCAACATTCGTGCAGGTGCCGCGTGAGCTGGAAGAAGCGGCGCTCGTCGACGGATCATCGCGCATCGGGGCATTCTTCCATATCATGCTGCCCCTGGCGCGTAACGGCATTCTGGTCACGTCCGTGCTGATCTTCCTGCAATCCTTCGGCGAATATGTCTACGCACGCTCGCTGATCGCCAAGAACGAATTGCAGACAGCAACTGTCGGATTGCAGACCTTCATGGGACCAAATGCCAATGACTGGAACGGCATCATGACTTACGCGGCCATCTACGTGACGCCCATCCTGATCGTATTCATGCTGTTGCAACGGCGTATCGTCAGCGGTCTTACTGCCGGCGCACTTAAATGAGGTGAATGATGCTCCAGATCGAAATCGACCATCTGAACAAGCATTATGGCGGGTTCCATGCGCTCAAGGACGTGAACATTTCCATCAAACAGGGCTCGTTCGTCGCCCTTGTAGGTCCGTCCGGTTGCGGCAAGTCCACTTTGCTGCGGACCCTTGCCGGACTCGAGAAAACCAGCTCCGGCGACGTCCGGATTGCCGGACGAAGTGTCATCGGCAAACCGCCGCGTGAGCGCGATGTCGCCATGGTATTCCAGTCCTACGCGCTCTACCCGCACATGGATGTCGAGCACAATATGAACTATTCGATGCGCCTGAAACGTCGTCCGAAGGAAGAAATCTCGGAGCGCACGCGAACCGCTGCAGAAACCCTCGGCCTTGGCAATCTTTTGGATCGCCTGCCCAAAGCCTTGTCGGGCGGTCAGCGGCAACGTGTTGCCATGGGTCGTGCCATTGTGCGCAATCCGAAAGTGTTCCTGTTCGATGAACCTCTCTCGAATCTCGATGCGGCGCTGCGCGTCCATATGCGCAGCGAGATTCGCAAGCTGCATGAGCGCCTGAACGCGACGTCGGTCTACGTCACGCACGATCAGGTCGAGGCGATGACCATGGCCGATCACGTCGTCGTTATGCGTGCCGGCGTTGTCGAGCAGCAGGGAAGTCCGCTTGATCTTTATGACCGGCCGGCGAACAGGTTTGTCGCCGGTTTCATTGGTTCACCGG
>NZ_JBFUMG010000454.1:0-3610 GCF_054049495.1 Phyllobacterium sp. P5_D12
AACCTGGCCTCTGCGACTGAAGTCGCGTCGGGAAGGAAGGACGTGTTGGCTGTTTCAATCTGTGATGGATGAATCAGGGACTTTCCGTCGAAACCCATCTGCACGGCCTCGGTGCATTCGGCCGCAAACCCGTCGAGGTCGGAGAATTCATTGTATACGCCGTCGATGATATCAAGCTTGCCAGCCTTGGCACACAACAGAACTTGCATGAGCCATGGTATTAAAGCGCCGCGCCCTTTCGTGCCGGTCTCCTTCGAAATATCGTTGGTCCCGATGACAAAACAGTCGAGCCGCGCCGTCGAGCGCAATCCGAGCTCGGCGATTTCATCGGCATTGAGGATCCCACGCGGCGTTTCGATCATCGCCCAAAGACGAATCCCCTCGGAAGCATCGGTCTCTTCGAGAATTTCGGCAACGCCGGTGATATCCTGCGGTGTCTCCACCTTGGGGAGGAGTATAGCATCAGGTCTGCAGGCCCGAGCAGCAAGCAAATCCTCGGCGCCCCATTGGCTCGCGAGGCTATTGATGCGGACAATGCGTTCGGCTTTGCTTTTGGGAGGAGCAAGGAAATATTCCCGCAATGCCTCGCGCGCGTCCTCCTTGACGTCTGGGGCTACGGCATCCTCCAGATCGAAGATGATCGCGTCGGCATCAAGCGATGCTGCTTTGGCCAGTGCCCGGTTGTTCGAGGCGGGAACGTACAGCACAGACCGGCGAGGGCGGAAAGTTCGGATCATTCACCTGTTTTGCCTTGATCAGACAGTCAAGACAAGGGCAATCACAAGGGATTGAGCGGCTTCGGCCCAAAGTGCCACAGGCGAAAAGCTTTGATTCGAGGTAAAGCTGGTGTAAAGCGGAGCGCGAAGTCATTACCCAATATCTACAGGCAGATATCATGGACAAGTTCACCAAGCTCACCGGCGTCGCAGCTCCGCTGCCAATTATCAACGTCGACACCGACATGATCATCCCGAAGGACTACCTGAAGACGATCAAACGCACGGGTCTTGGTACCGGTCTTTTTGCTGAAATGCGTTATAATGAGGATGGTTCGGAAAACCCCGATTTCGTTCTTAACAAACCGGCCTATCGCAAGGCGCAGATTCTCGTCGCCGGCGATAATTTCGGTTGCGGCTCAAGCCGTGAACATGCGCCTTGGGCACTTCTGGATTTTGGCATCCGCTGTGTAATTTCGACCAGTTTTGCCGACATTTTTTATAACAACTGCTTCAAGAACGGCATTTTGCCGATCCGGGTCAGCCAGGAAGATCTCGACAAGCTGATGGATGACGCGCAGCGCGGTGCAAATGCGACAATTTCCATCGATCTCGAAGAAATGACGATCAAGGGCCCGGATGGCGGCACGATCACTTTCGAACTTGATGAGTTCCGCCGCTACTGCATGCTCAATGGTCTCGACGATATCGGCCTGACCATGGAAAAGGCGACGAAGATCGACAATTTCGAAGCGGCCAATGCCGAAAAGCATCCTTGGGCCTGAAACCAGTCACCTAATCTGAAAGCCCGGTTTTCCGGGCTTTTTTCTGCGTCTTATGTGAGGTTCTACAATGGCAGCAAAAAAGCTTCTCCTCCTTCCGGGGGATGGTATCGGCCCCGAGGCAATGGCCGAAGTCCGCAAGATCATTGCCTATATGAATGCGGAATTAAAGAGTGACTTCTCGCTGGAGGAGGGGCTCGTCGGCGGCTGTGCCTACGATGCACACGGCAAGGCGATCTCCGAGGCCGATATGGCAAAAGCGCTGTCCGCCGATGCGGTCCTGTTTGGCGCGGTCGGCGGACCAAAATGGGACAGCGTCCCCTATGATGTGCGCCCCGAGGCGGGTCTTCTACGCCTGCGCAAGGATATGGAGCTTTTTGYCAATCTACGGCCGGCGATCTGCTATCCGGCGCTTGCCGATTCATCGTCCCTGAAGAAGGAAATCGTCGAAGGTCTCGACATACTGATCGTCCGCGAACTGACCGGCGGCGTCTATTTCGGCGAACCTAAGGAAATTCGCGACCTTGGCAACGGCCAGAAGCGTGGCATCGATACACAGGTCTATGACACCTATGAGATCGAGCGCATCTCTGGCGTTGCCTTTGAGCTGGCGCGCAGGCGCGGCAACAAGGTGACGTCGATGGAAAAACGCAACGTCATGAAGTCGGGCGTTTTGTGGAATGAAGTGGTTACGGCTACTCACAAGGCGAAGTATTCAGATGTGAAACTCGAACATATGCTGGCCGATGCCGGCGGCATGCAGCTCGTTCGCTGGCCAAAACAGTTCGACGTCATCGTTACGGATAATCTGTTCGGCGACATGCTTTCCGATATCGCGGCAATGCTCACGGGGTCACTCGGTATGCTGCCGTCGGCTTCACTCGGTGCGCCCGACGCCAAGACTGGCAAGCGCAAGGCGCTTTATGAGCCGGTGCACGGCTCGGCGCCGGATATTGCCGGCACTGGCGCAGCCAACCCGATCGCCATGATCGCGTCGTTCGCAATGTGTCTGCGCTACTCGTTCAATATGATCGCCGAAGCTGACAGGTTGGAGGCGGCCATAGCTGGCGTGCTCGACGATGGGCTTCGTACGGGGGATATCATGTCGGAAGGCAAGACCAAAATTGGGACCGTCGAAATGGGCGATGCAATTCTCGCCAAATTCCGGGCTCTTGCAATGTGATACCGTAGTCTGGACAAACAAAAGCCCGGCATGAGAAATCATGCCGGGCTTTTTAGTTTACCGGGTTACTTAATGTCGTGCAGATCGACTCCCCTGGTATCGCGGACAAAGATGATGCCGATGATCAGGGTCATGGCTGCAACGATGATCGGATACCACAGGCCGTAGTAGATATCGCCCTTGAACGCGCTCATTGCGAAGACAGTTGCGGGAAGCAATCCGCCAAACCAGCCGTTACCGATATGATAGGGCAAGGACATGCCCGTATAGCGGATGCGTGTCGGGAACATCTCGACAAGGATCGCTGCGATCGGGCCGTAGACCATCGTCACATAGAGGACGAGGATGAAGAGGATCGCGATGACCTTGGTCCAATTGACGGCAGCCGGATCAGCCACCATCTTGAACGCACCAGCGCCGGGAACCGTGTAGACCGCCACCTCGGTCGCTCCAGCCGCCTCTTCTGCAGTGATCAGCTTATCCTTGATAGCCTGATCGACCGGAACCGTGGTCTTTGCGCCAGCGCGGATAGCAGCCGCATCGAGCGCGAGCTTCGGATTGGCTGCGACGAGAGCATCAAGCTTTGAGTCGACAACCTTCACCGGGTCGCGGACGAGGGGGTAGCCGCCGTCTTGAAGCGCGATGTTGACGCTCTTGGCGAAAGCCGCGTCCTTTGCCTTTGCGTCCGCTCCGGCAGCTGTTGCGTCGTAGGACTCAACCGTCTCCTCGCCAATCTTCACCGTGGCTGCTGTACCAGGTGCAGCAGTCGCTACGACGTCATACGGCACCGAGTTCCGGGTCAGGAATGACGTCGCGATATCGCACGACGTGGTGAACTTTGCCGTGCCAGTAGGGTTGAACTGGAACTTGCAGTCGCCAGGCGCGGCCGTCACCGTCGCACGTACGTTCTGCTGTGCAGCGGCAAGTGC
>NZ_JBFUMG010000455.1:0-3602 GCF_054049495.1 Phyllobacterium sp. P5_D12
GGCCATGGGCGCTCAACCCAAACCGCAACTGGCAACGACATGGACACCTATGCCGCTGACTTTGCCGAACTGGCGGCGGCACTCGACCTGCGGGACGCCATACATGTGGGACATTCGACCGGCGGCGGCGAAGCTGCTCACTACGTCGCACGTCATGGCAAGGACCGCGTGGCCAAACTGGTCTTGATAAGCGCCGTTCCACCGATCATGGTGAAAACCGCCGCAAACCCCGGTGGCTTGCCGATCGAAGTCTTGGATGGCTTGCGTGCTCAGCTCGCTGCAAACCGATCGGCGTTCTATTGGGATTTCCCGATCCCGTTCTACGGTTTCAATCGCGAGGGCGCAACCGTATCCGACCCAATCCGTACGAACTGGTGGCGGCAGGGCATGATGGGGGGCGCGAAGGCGCACTACGACTGCATCAAAGCCTTCTCGGAAACGGATTTTACGGAAGACCTGAAAATCATCGACGTTCCAACGCTTGTGATGCACGGCGACGACGATCAGATCGTTCCCATTGCGGACTCCGCGCTTCTATCAGTGAAACTCCTGAAGAATGGAACGTTGAAGGTCTATGAGACATATCCGCATGGCATGTGCACGACCCATGCGGACGTCATCAACGCCGATCTTCTTGCGTTCATAAGAAGTTGAGAGATGTCTGCGGCTGGTGACCATCATGGCATCGGCAAGACCGAATTATATCGAACCGGAGCGGCGACTACCGACACTCTTCTTTGTCGACGACTCCGGGACAGCCCTGACGATCGACGACAATGCGTCGTCAAGAAAGTGAGATGAGGCGAACTGCTATGGAGAACTTCCAGGAAAAAGTTGTCATCATTACAGGTGGCAGCAGCGGTATAGGATTGGCTGCAGCCCAGCAATTTGCATCGCGGGGTGCGAAGGTCCTTGTCACAGGACGGCGCGCTGAAGTGCTGGCGGAGATTGCGGCTGCAAATCCCAACATCCATGGCTTTGTCGCAGACGCGGCCGACCCGGAAGCAGCGGGTAAAACGATTGATTCTGCCATCAAACTTTGGGGCCGCCTCGATATCCTGGTCAATAATGCCGGCGCTGGTGCAATCCGATCCCTGCTGGAGAGCGATGCGAATACCATCTCGAGTATATACGCGGTGAACGTGACTGGACCAATCCTTCTTGCTGCGGCAGCAGTTCCGCATCTTGCAAAGACAAGGGGCACCATCGTCAACATGTCGAGTACATTCGGCAGCAAGGCAGCACCAGAGCTTTCGGTTTACGGTTCGAGCAAGGCCGCCGTAGAGCACCTGACACGCTGCTGGGCATTGGAACTTGCGCCCCGAGGAATTCGCGTGAATGCCATAGCGCCCGGACCTGTGGAGACAGATTTTTTACGCGACCGTATGGGCTTGTCTTCGGATCAGATTGCCGCCGTGACAGATCAAGAGCGCAAGCTTATCCCGTTAGGTCGCCGTGGCGTGCCCGAAGACGTTGCCAGATGGATTTTGAACGTCGCCGATCCGCGCGCGACGTGGATCACAGGACAGGTCATTGCCGTTGACGGAGGACTCGTCACAGCCTAGTTGCGAGGATGGGCTCTGACAACCAGCAGCCAGCTCCCGTTCGATGCCGGTCTTGATCGCTAGTGGTCGGGAAGCTCTACCCAAAGTTTCTTGGCGAAGCCGCGCTTATCGAGTTTCCACGCACTGCTGACGATCTCCGCCCGCCCACCACGGCATCTGTATGAGAAGACGGCGTCATGGCCGATCGCAAAAGCTGGAACATTGTCCTCATTCTGATGCTGCCGGCAGAACTCATCTGCTCCCGGGTTATTGCGGGCATTGTTCATTTTCACGCAAGGCAGGTTCGCACCGACGAAGCAGACCATGATCTTGCCGTTCATACAGCGATATCGTGCCTGCGTTTTCAGCTCTGCCTCGTCCGGAGCGGCCGTGGCCGCTGGGAACAGTTTCTTGAAGGCTTCCACCGTCCCGTTATAGAGAGCATGTGAGTATTCGCGTATCGTGTCGTCGTTGCGCTCCTCGCTGCACAATTGGTGAAGATCCGGGCCAGGCGCGGCAGCAGCAACACCAGTCATATAGCAGATCGGAAGAATTCCAAGGAGCGTTGCCGCCAAGGAGAACCCGATATTCGAATAGCGGAATACAGTCATTGCAACCTCCTTAGAACATGCGCAAGGAACCTTTCGGTAGGCATTTGAGCATACTAGTCGGGCCACTACATTGACTAGGGCAGGGTATCGGTGATTTGGCCGATATCCTGCCATTTAGCTACGGGTGTGGAAATGCCTCAGGAAAGACCGCGTGCCCTCCTGTTTCGGTGTGTCGATAACCTCGCGCGCCGGCCCTTCTTCCACGATAACGCCGTCGCGCATGAAGACGACGATATCCGCGACTTCACGTGCAAAGGCAATTTCATGCGTGACAATGATCATTGTCATACCTTCCGCGGCAAGATCCCGCATTACGGACAGCACCTCGGAAACAAGTTCCGGATCGAGCGCAGACGTGACTTCATCGAAGAGCATAACCTCCGGTTCCATTGCCAACGCCCGGKCAATCGCAACACGCTGCTTCTGTCCACCCGAGAGCCTTTGCGGATAAACGTCAGCCTTGTCGACCAGTCCAACTTTGGCAAGCAATTTGCGCGCCAGAACTGCGGCCTCGGCTTTCGGCATATTCTTCGCGGAAACGGGTCCTTCCATGACGTTTTGCAAAACCGTCATGTGAGGAAACAGGTTGAAATGCTGGAACACCATGCCTGCCCCGCGACGGAAGCGGGCCTGCTCGCGCGCCGAAGGAAGACTCGTTCCATGTCCGAACTTGAACGCGTCGTTACCGATGCGGATACGGCCGTCGTCTGGGATGACCAGCAGATTCATGCAGCGGAGCAGTGTGGACTTACCGGATCCCGACGGGCCAATGAGTGCAATGACGGCGCCAGGAGCAATCTTCAAATTGATGTCGCGCAAAACGACCAGATCACCGAACTGCTTTTTGAGCGAACTGATCTCGATCTTATAGTTCTCGGCAATCATTTTAGTCACTTTCCCGAAGAGCCTTCTCGCTCTTCTTCACGATGGCCGTCAGTGGCACGAGTACGACAAAATAGATGATCGCAATCACCGTATAGACTTCGAGCGGACGGTATGTTTCGGTCGCGGCTGATTGCCCTTGGTAAAGGAGATCAGGCACAGCCAGAACGGAAACCAGCGATGTATTCTTGAACTGGATGATCGACTGATTCATGAGTGGAGGGATCATTTGTTTGATCGCCTGCGGCAGAATAATGCGACGCATCACCCGCGCTGGCGTCAGGCCGAGCGCCAGACCGGCTTCACGTTGGCCGGCGTCAATCGCAACGATGCCACCGCGGATTACCTCGGCATAGAACGATCCGCCATACAACGACAGGGTGAGAACAGCCGCTGTGATGGCGCTCATCTCGATGCCCGTCAAAATTGGCAGTGCATAGTAAAACCACAGAAGTTGGACAAGGAGAGGCGTGCAACGAAAGAGTTCGATATACGCCCGGGACACCCATCTTAGAAACGCGAACCGGGAAATCTGCGCCAGACCGGCAATCAGCCCCATCAGTAG
>NZ_JBFUMG010000456.1:0-3596 GCF_054049495.1 Phyllobacterium sp. P5_D12
GAATTGCGCTGCTCGGCTCGAACGGCAATGGTAAATCGACACTGGCCAAGCTGATCGGCGGTCGGCTGCCCTTGCAGAAGGGCAAGATMACCGTTGCGCCGAACCTGAAAATCTCGTTTTTTGCCCAGCATCAGCTCGATGATCTGATCCCTGAGGACAACGCGATCGAGCATGTACGCAAATTGATGCCGGATGCGCCGGAATCCAAGGTGCGCGCCCGCGTTTCACGCATGGGCTTGGCTACGGTGAAGATGAACACGGCCGCAAAAGACCTTTCCGGCGGTGAAAAAGCCCGGCTTTTGATGGGTCTTGCCACCTTCCAGGGTCCGAACCTGCTCATCCTCGACGAGCCGACGAACCATCTCGACATCGACAGCCGTGAAGCACTGATGCACGCACTGAACGATTTCGACGGCGCCGTCATCCTGATCGCCCATGACAGACATTTGATCGAAGCGACCATGGACCGGCTTTGGCTGGTGCGCGATGGCGGCGTTGCGCCCTATGATGGCGATCTCGATGCCTATCGCTCGCTGGTTTTGGCCGATGCGAAAGCGGAGCGGTCAGGCAACAAGATCGTGGTCGAAGAAGGCCAGAAACTGAGCAAGGCCGAGCAACGCAAGCTTGCCGCGCAAAAGCGTGAAGCTTTGAAGCCTTTGCAAAAGAAGATCCAGGAAGCGGAAGCACAGGTGCATCGCTTTCAGAAAAAGATCGACTCGCTGCAGATTCAGCTTGCCGATCCGGTCATCTACACGCGCGAACCCGCCAAAGCGACGCAGATCGGCAAGGAAATTGGCTACGCCAAGTCTTCGCTCGCCCGCGCGGAAGAAGAGTGGCTGACACTTTCAGGGGAATATGAAGAGGCGATGACCGAGCTGGCGCAGTAGCGCCAGTTTCAAGCACCGGGCTTTGGAATAACAGCCGTTGTGTAGAGGCAATGTAAGTGCCAGCCGAGCGGTTCATAGAGTGCACGGCCATCGGGCGTTGCCACGAGTGCCGCGCATTGTATGCCTTTTTCTCGGGAAAGCATTTCCAGCCGCTTCATGACAGACCGACCGAGCCCCTTGCGGCGATGGTTCTCATGGGTACTTATCCGGTCATAGACAGCCAATTCCCCGGGAAATCCGATCCTTCCCGTGGCTGCGACCTCCCCGCCCCTATCAAGGACATTGACGATGGTTACGCTGTCATACACCTGATGGTCATATACATAGCCATCCGGCAAAGAGGTAGTTTCGCCTTGCATGGGGCCGGACAGCAACATCATGAATGCGGGAGATTGAATATGCCAACGCGCCGGCAGATTCGGCTGGACAAGCTCCGGCGGCGCACAGACCTTCAGAAAGATCGCGGGCTCGGAAATGGCCTCGGCATGCTGACGGACCCAATCGGAATATTCTGAGAAAACATAACGCCTCAACTGGTCCGGAAGACCAACTTCGACACGATAGCCCCCGTTCTCGAAAACGGGCGCCGCTACCTGACGGGTCAGCGCCCATCCCTCGACCCATGTCCTGACGATTGCAGGATCGGCCCTCAAATCTCGCTCATCAATTGCCATCGGCGATCTATACCCGTTTTTGCATTTCGATCGCCAGTAGAGTTTTCCTGCGCGTTGGCAAGGCGAACCCCGCCACGAACGCAGCAACGCCGATGACGGTCGAAACGGCAAAGACAATTATCGTGGCGTCGCGCAGGGCCGCCGGTGTCGTGGCTTCAGGATAGCCCACGGCATTGGCAACGAGACCAGCGAGAGCGGCACCAATCGCATAACCAACGGACTGCAGTGTCGGCAACAGGGCCGAGGCGCGGTCACGTTCGCCGCTTCGCGCTGATTCCATGACCGACTGGCTGAGAAAACCCCAGCTGACGCCAAAACCGGTGCCAATGGCGATCTGACCCAGCATTACGACCAACGGCCTATCAACGAAGAAGCCAAAGACGATTGTAGCGAGGCCGGCAACGAGAAGAGTTGGCCCGAGCCGGATCAACCATGCACGGCGGCGCTGGTCCTGTATGTTGGCAACGAAGATGGCAACGGTACTCCATGCAATGGCGAATGTGGCATTGAAGGCACCTGCCTTTGTCGGGCCGTAACCCCAGAGGTTCTGCAGGGTCATGACCAGGTAAACGGACGTTGAGGCTTGTGCAACCGGCATGAGCAGTACAATCCATAGGCCAATGCCGACAGTGGAATTCAGAGCGAAGGCATCGGATGGAAAGAGGGGTGTGCGGCTGCGCCGGTCGACGACGACTACCGAGGCGAGGACCACTACGGCACCCAGGACAAACAGCACTTCCGTCGCAACCGTCTGCATGATGCTGGCAAAGGCGACCAGCATGATGCCGAAACCGATGGCCGCCAACCGGAGGAATGGTACGGACAGGCGTGCGATGTCGCCGGAAAACCTGGGCACGATATAGAAGACCAGTGCGATAAATATCAGGGCCAAAGGCACATTGACGAGGAACGCGGCACGCCACGACAGATGTTCAGTGAGCAGCCCCGAGACCAACGGCCCACCAAAGGCAGCCACCGCCCAAACGACGGCCTCAGCGCCGAAAACTTTGGAAACGAGCCGCGAGGGGAAAAGTTCGGGAATAAGTGCGTAGCAAATTGCGGCGATGATGCCCTCGCCAAGTCCTTGAAACGCACGCCCGATCAGGACCTCGGTCATCGATGAAGCGAAGGCCGCGATGAGCGTGCCCGCAAGAAACACCAGCGCGGCCCCCACCAGCGCCATCCTCGCGCCCATTCGGGCCTTCAGCAATGCGCCACTGGCGCCCCCGACAATGGAGAGGACGAGATAGAGGGTGAAAGCCCAGGAAATCAGCTCGAGTCCGCCAATTTCGCGCACTGCCGTCGGAAGTGATGTGGAAACCAGGAAACCATTGAAGGCGAACAGCGCTACACCAAGGCATAGCGTCAGGGTCGCCGCCGAATATGAGGGGCTCAGGAGTTCCGACCAGCTGGTACTGCCGGTTTCTTCTGTCGTCTCGCGCATGGCATTTCCCCAATTTAACAAGTTTTATGTTTTTATATTCCTCCGAATAAAACAAGCAATAGCTTTTTAAATTTTTCTTGCTATCTTATGTCTATGCAAGATCGCACGACAAATCGCATGCTCTATTCGCTGAAAGTGGCCGGAGCGCAGACGGCTTCGGCTCTTGGTGACAAGCTTGGCGTTACCTCTGTAGCAGTCCGACAGATGCTTGCACGTCTCCACGAGGACGGTCTCGTTGGTTTCGAGGACAGCCGGGAGAGCGTGGGCAGACCCAAGCGCTTCTGGCATTTGACCGACGCCGGAAACGCCCAGTTTCCCGACAACCACGCCGGATTGACAGCGGACCTTCTGGCGTCGGTGTCAGCGGTCTTTGGTGATGCCGGGCTTGACCAATTGATTTCCCATCGTGAGAAATCGACACTGAATCAGTACCGCACGGCGCTGGAACCKATTGCTTCGCTAGAAGAGAAAGTCCAACACCTCGCAGAAATTCGTTCGGCAGAGGGCTATATGGCCGAAGTCAGCCGGGACGCGGGCGGCGATCTTGTGCTGATCGAGAATCACTGCCCTATCTGCGTTGCAGCCAAAGCC
>NZ_JBFUMG010000457.1:0-3593 GCF_054049495.1 Phyllobacterium sp. P5_D12
GAGATAGGCGTAGCGTTTTGGCGTCGCAGCGTTGCGCTCGATATGATTACGGCAAACGGGAATCGTGAATTCCGGTCGAAGACACAGGCTCTCGCCGTTTTCATTTTCTGTCAGAAAGATGCGGCGGCGCAAATCTTCACCCGCCATGTCAAGGAACTGGTCGGCAGGCTGAATAACGGGAATATCGACAAGCTCGGCATCCCGGCCTGAAATCAGCGCGGCGATTTCACCGGAAAACGCTGGGGCTCGGGAGGCGGCCATCCGAATTCAGACGGCCTTCGCCGCGTTGGCGCGATCTTCCGCCTGGGCTTCAAGGATCTTGCGCACCTCGGTGACCAGATCACTTTCCTTGGCTGTGATCTGTGCCGGACGGCCTTCACGCCAGGTCACATTGTCCTCGATTTCCGCCGAAAGACGCGCGCCCTCGATCAGGTCCTTGATCTGAACTTCGCCATTGTCGCGCTCCTGCGACCCCTGGATGATCACGCAAGGTGCACCGCGGCGATCGGCATATTTCATCTGCGGCTTCATGCCGGACCCGCCAAGATACATTTCAGCCCGGATACCGGCCTGGCGAAGGTCCGACACCATCTTCTGATAGCGGCCAAGGCTAGCCGTATCTCTATCCATAACGAGCACGACGACCGGGCCGATATTGTCGGAGGTATCGAGCTTGCCAAGGTTTTTAAGCGCTGTCATCAGGCGCGAAACACCGATGGAAAAGCCGGTTGCGGGAACTGGCTCGCTGCGGAAGCGGGACACAAGGCCATCATAACGGCCACCGCCGCCGACAGAGCCGAACACGACCTTTTCGCCCTTTTCGTTGGTGACGTCGAAAAGCAATTCGGCTTCGAATACAGGGCCTGTATAGTATTCCAGACCGCGCACGACGGAGGGGTCAATCTTGACACGGCCTTCATAACCCGCCGCCACAACAAGATCTTTGATATCTTCGAGCTCAGTGAAACCCTGCTTCGCTGCGTTGGATTCAAGAGTCTGATTCCAACGATCAACCTCCAGGCTTGGCCCGCTATCGAGGAACGGCTGCTTCAAAATCACGGATAGCAAATATGAGGACTGAAGATCGCTAAGACCAGCGCCCTTGGTGTAGTCACCGCTCTCGTCGAGACGGCCCTTGCCCAGCAATTCGCGCACGCCATCGGGACCGAATTTGTCCAGCTTGTCTATGGCGCGCAATACGACCAAACGTTTGCCGCTGTTCTCGTCACCATCCAGGCCGATCGCGTCGAGCACGCCGTCCAAAACTTTGCGGTTGTTGACGCGGATCACGTAATCGCCCCGCTTGATCCCCAACGCCTCCATGACGTCGGCCATCATCATGCACATTTCCGCATCCGCCGAGACGGACGGTGCGCCAACTGTGTCGGCATCGAACTGCATGAACTGGCGGAAGCGGCCGGGGCCCGGTTTCTCGTTGCGGAACACCCAGCCCGCGCGATAGCTGCGGTAGGGTTTGGGAATGCTCTCGAAATTCTCGGCGACGTAGCGAGCCAGCGGTGCAGTCAGGTCGTAGCGTAGCGACAGCCACTGCTCATCATCGTCCTGGAAGGAAAACACGCCTTCGTTGGGGCGATCCTGATCCGGCAGGAACTTGCCCAGCGCATCGGTGTATTCAATGAGCGGCGTTTCAACAGGCTCGAAACCATAGAGTTCGTAGACCTTGCGAATTTCCGCCATCATCTTTTCGGCAGCACGCAGATCCTCCGGCACACGATCCACGAATCCTCGTGGCAGCCGTGCCTTAACTCTATCTGCTTTCGTTGCCATGATGGAACCTTGAAATTTCTTGATTGCTGAAGCGGGTTTGCTCTAGCCGATCAGTGCATCAAGGGCAAGGATTGATGAAGCCGCAGCATTTGAGAGCTACGAGGCCCGGACGGGTCGTTTGAAATCTTTACGCAGCTTTTCTATTTCCTGACGGCATTTGCAGCCTTCTATATGATCGTTGACGAGACCCATGGCTTGCATATGCGCATACATCGTCGTGGGTCCGACGAAGCTCCAACCACGCTTCTTCAGATCCTTGGACAAGCGGATCGAAGTCGGCGAGGTGGGGTTTGCAACAAGCGTCGGATAGTCGACCACCTTGGGACGCTCGTCTGCCGGAGGCTCGAAGGTCCAGAAATAGGCAGCAAGCGATCCCGTCTCTTTAACGAGTTCAATCGCGCGGTTGGCATTATTGATTGCGGAATTGATCTTGCCGCGATGGCGGATGATCCCGGCATTGGCAAGCAGCCGTTCCACATCCTTCTCGCCATAACGGGCGATGCGGTGATAGTCGAAGCCATCGAATGCCTCGCGAAAATTCGCACGTTTACGCAATATGGTCAGCCAGGAAAGGCCAGACTGGAAGCCTTCCAGGCATATTTTCTCGAACAAGCGCGTATCATCCGTAACCGGCCTGCCCCATTCGTGATCGTGATAGTGAACATATTCGGGAAGAGTGCCCGGCCAAAAGCAACGGGTGACGCCATCCTCGCCTGTCATCAGACCAGTCTTGACCGGGACATCATCTTGCATATTGCCTACCCTTCGAATGTTTCACTGGACGTTAACCAATTCTGAAAACCAGCTGGTAACCACACCAAATAGTTTCAACAAAAAATCGCATTTTATCGATCGCGATTCACTTTTTTCTACCCCGGCGCGGGCAAACTCAACCCGAAAGCTGACAAATCCTGTCAGCAGAGTTTTGAGAACAATCAAAATGAAGACTGCTTTACTGCTTCTGACATCCTGCCTGGTCGTGGCTGTTGTCCCCGGCGCGATAGCCAGCGAGCGTTACGCAACAAGGCCACCTGTGGTCATGAGCCCCGACCTCACGGCGCCCTGGGTGATGCAACTGCGCCAAAGGCCAGTCGGCTCGCCGGTCAATCCTCGCGGTTATGTGGTTTTCAGTGATCCACCAGTACGTGCAGTCAAGCAACGGGACCGCCGCGCGGTTCGCAGGGATGTCGACGCAAATCCGGCCGTCCGCGAAGTTTCCTTTCAACGTCCTGCAGAGCCGGCTGCAGACGCCCAGCCAAAACAGCGGGGCATGGATCCGAAATTCCTGCCGCAGACGGTTGCCTATGACGGACCGGAAAAACCTGGCACCATCGTCATCGATACATCGCAACGGTTTCTGTATCTGGTCGAGGCCGGTGGAACCGCACAGCGCTATGGCGTCGGCGTCGGCAAGGAAGGTTTTGGCTGGTCGGGCACCAACGCGATCAGCCGCAAGGCCGAATGGCCCGATTGGTATCCGCCTGCTCAGATGATCGAGCGTGAGAGATTAAAGGGCCGCATCATACCCGCGCACATGGAGGGCGGCGTTGCCAATCCGCTCGGCGCCCGTGCGCTCTATCTCGGCTCGACGCTTTACCGCATTCATGGCACCAATGCGCCCTGGACAATCGGTCATTCCGTTTCTAGCGGTTGCATTCGCATGCGCAACGAAGACGTCACCGATCTCTATGAACGGGTGAATGTCGGTACCAAGGTCATTGTGAGATAAACAGTTATGGGGGCCGGCACCGGGGGCGGTGCCGGGAATTGGGCAGGGGTTCGCTTGAATCCCTGCCCTCTTTATT
>NZ_JBFUMG010000458.1:0-3586 GCF_054049495.1 Phyllobacterium sp. P5_D12
GAAAACTGGACGCCGGTTTTCCAACGGGAATTGCGATAAATAAACCACCCGGGCTCAGCCCGAATTTAAAGCCCGGGCCATGAGCCCGAAAAAGAGAAACTAAGGAGAAGGCTCATGCGCCACGGTAATTCAGGCCGCAAGCTTAACCGGACTGCCAGCCATCGCAAGGCGATGTTTGCCAATATGGCTGCATCACTGATCGAGCATGAGCAGATCGTGACAACGCTGCCCAAGGCCAAGGAAATTCGTCCCATCGTTGAAAAGCTTGTCACGCTCGGCAAGCGCGGTGATCTGCACGCTCGTCGTCAGGCCATTTCGGCCATCCGCGATGCCAAGCTCGTAGCCAAGCTGTTCGATACGCTTGCTCCGCGCTATGGCCAGCGCAATGGCGGCTACATCCGCATCATGAAGGCAGGCTTCCGCGCCGGTGACAATGCACCGCTCGCAGTTGTCGAATTCGTCGATCGCGATGTCAACGCTAAGGGTTCCAAGGATTTGGCCCGCGTTGAAGCCGAACGCGAAAACGAAGCCGAAGCAGCGTAAGCAACGCTTCGACCTGGAATTGAGAATTGAGAAGGGAGCTCACGCTCCCTTTTTCTGTTTGTCTTGGTATTTCACAAGAGGCACTAGTCGGACGTTGCTTTCCTGCCAAGCCCTTCGGCGAGCAGTGCTGTTGCCAGCATATTGAGTGAAACGCCTTCGCGGTCAGCGCGCCGGGCGAGGGCCGCGTGGAGCGATTTCGGTACGCGCTGGCGCCATTGGCCGCCGTACACTTCGCCGACCTCTGGCACTGCTCGGCCCAGTTCCTTCAATGTCTCAACATAAGATTTGAGAGCATCCCGTCCCTCCTGAAGTGCGGCTTCCGGTGTTTCACCATCCGTTACGCATCCCGGATAGTCGGGGAACTCTACGAGATAGCCGCTGCCTTCCTCTTCTGTGAGGGGTCAGATTTCAAAACGCGGTAATGTTTGGCGCTTATTCGCCATCTGCTTCTCCAATGCGATCCATCGCTGCTCCTTTTGCCGCGATGTCGAGACTAGCTAAAGTCTGGTGATCGGAAAATTATCCCTTAGTTCGAGATAGAGTCTGCGCAACCTTCAGCGATCGGCAAGCGCCAGCTTTACGCCCAGCGCAACAAACGCTCCGGCGAAACTGCGGCGCATCCACGTCAAGATGCGCGGACGCGAGATGACCTGATCGCGGACCGAGGCGGCGAAAAGGCCGTAGCCGACGAACACGACGAAGGTCATCAGCATGAAAGCGGCGCTTAAGACAAGCATGCGCCGGAGGGGATGCGGCTCCGTGGCGCTGACGAATTGCGGCAGGAATGCCAGGAAGAAAATCGACAGTTTCGGGTTGAGGATATTGATAAGGATCGCGGTGATCGTCACCTGCATCAGCGACTTTTCTCCAGCTTCGCTGTCGACATTCAGCGAGCCTTTCTCGCACAAAGCGTTCCAGGCCATATAGAGCAGATAGACAACGCCGGCATATTTGAAAGTGTGGAAGGCGAGAGCACTGGTGTGGAGAATTGCCGCCAGCCCTCCGATAGCTGCCGCCATGTGCGGAATGATGCCGATGGTACAGCCGAAAGCCGCCGCGGCACTGGCCCGTGCGCCGCGCGCGAGACCTGTCGCCAAGGTGTAGACGACACCCGTACCGGGCGAGATGACGATGATCAATGAAGTGATGAGGAATTCGAGGCCCACAACGGTTCTCCTTCTGAGTACTTCAGTGGTTGTACTGAAGCCGATCGGGAGATGTTCGTCTTGAACAGGATTGCAGCTGGAGCGGAAAATCAGGCAAAAGCGGTGGCGTAAGCGCCGGGAGAGAATCCATATTTGCGCACGAACAGGCGGGTCATGTGGCTCTGATCAGCGAAACCGCTCGTGGCGGCTGCATCGGCTAACGGCGATCCATTCGCAATGAGACGGCGGGCAAAGTCGGTCCGGCGTTGCATAAGATAGGCATGTGGTGTGAAGCCCGTCGCTTTGACAAAGCCGCGCAGAACCTGAAACCGGCTCAATCCACTTGTTCGCGCAAGATCAGTCAACGTTACGGGGAAAGCCGGCGCATCATCGATGAAACTCCTTGCGCGGTGGATGGCTGCGGAAGCCTGGCCTGAACCCTCTGGTTCATTGCGTTCGCGGGTAATCGTAGGAAGCAATTGCAACAACAGTTCTTCGCGTTGGAGATCAGGCGAATTAGCGGTTGTCATGATGGAGAAGAGGCGTTGGAAAACAGCCGCGACACCTGCGTTGCTCATCACAGGCCGGATGAACTCGCGGGTCTTGATGGCGCCTTCATTCATGTCGTCGATGGCTTCGCTGATGATCGCCGGATCGAAATAGAGCATGCGCCATGAACGTCCGACATCGCCGATCGGCATGCCGTCATGCACCTCGCCCGGGTTGACGGTGATGATGTCGCCGGGACCTGCCTCCACTTGGCCGCGGCCGCTCAGGGATTTCTGCGCGCCCTGATGGATAACGCCGATTCCATATTGCTCATGCGAATGGCGTGGAAAGGCATGGTTCGTGGAAGCTTCGACCACCTCGATACCGGCAACTTCGCATGGAAATATCTTGAACTGGCCTTTTGGCATGTCCTCATTTCTTATGACACCTGATCCTTTAAACCATACCCCAAACGCAGCGATCGATGAAGATCGCGTCTCACATGTTCCTGATGGTACCTTATGTCTCAAATTTGCTTTGTTTCTTCGCTGGTATCTCGGTGCAAAATCACCACATTGGTCGAGACAGTTTTATTGATTCATCATGTACCGGGAGATTGATATGAGTTCCAAAGCCGCTGCATCAGCGCGGGCCCTTTTCCTTTGTACCGCTGTGTTTTCCGGAATGGTGATGCCGCTTCATGCGCAAACAGCGACGGATACGACCAAGCAGTTGCCTACGACGCATAGCGAGCTGCAGCTCTCCTTTGCGCCGCTGGTGAAGCAGACGGCGGGTGCGGTGGTGAACGTCTATGCAGCACATGAGGTGCAGACACGCTCGCCCTTTGCCGGTGATCCCTTCTTCGAGCAATTCTTCGGTGGCGGACAATTCAAAGCACCGCCGCGTGTGCAATCGTCAMTTGGTTCAGGCGTGATTACCGATCCTTCCGGGATCATCGTCACCAACAATCACGTGATCCGCGATGCCGACACGGTGAAAGTTGCACTATCCGACGGGCGTGAGTTCGACTCGAAAGTTCTGCTGAAAGACGAGTCGACAGATCTCGCAATTTTGAAGATCGACGCGGGCGAGCCATTGCCGTCTTTGGGATTGGGGGATTCTGACAAGGTCGAAGTCGGTGATCTTGTACTCGCCATTGGCAATCCCTTCGGCGTCGGTCAGACAGTGACGAGCGGCATCGTTTCGGCGCAGGCGCGCACGCGGGTTGGCATTTCAGATTTCGACTTCTTTATCCAGACCGATGCGGCGATCAATCCCGGCAATTCGGGTGGCGCGCTGATCGGCATGGATGGCAAGCTTATCGGTATCAACACGGCGATCTTTTCGCGCTCCGGCGGGTCGGTCGGCATCGGTTTTGCTATTCCGGCCAATATGGTACGCGCCGTTGT
>NZ_JBFUMG010000459.1:0-3563 GCF_054049495.1 Phyllobacterium sp. P5_D12
CAGTATTGGGTGATCAAGTCGGCTGATCAACAGACTGAAGCGAAGAGCAACACCTCGCGCCCACTCCTTTATTCCTTGAGTCTGGCTGCGAGCGGCAGCTCCTGGATGTACTACGGATCCACCAGTTATGCCGCAAAGCACGGCATTGAGTTTGCAGGTCTTTATGTTGGCATCGTTCTTGTTTTCACCCTGGGCTTTCCGCTCGTGCGCAAGATCGTCCAGTTAGCAAAATCAGAAGGTATCAAATCGATATCGGACTTCATCGGCGCGCGATACGGCAAAAGTTTTACGGTCGCTGCACTGGTGACTGTCATTACCACCATCGGCCTCATCCCTTATATTTCGCTGCAGATGACGGCGATTCATTATTTGATCGATGTTTTGAGCGGCGTTTTTGATCCCAATGACATTCTCGATGAGCACAGGTTGCATCTATTCATAGTCGCAGTAGAGATCGGTATCGGCCTATTCACAGTCTTCTACTGCGCCCGCTCGCCGCATTTCAAGGAGAGATATGAGGGGCTCATCCATGCCTTGGCTGTTGACAGCGTCATCAAATTCACCGGCTTCGTACTGGTCGGAATCGCCGCAGTTACATTTTTATTTGGTTCACCGACTGGAATTTTTACTCGGCTCATAACGAATCAACTCAATATACCTGCGCTCCAGCAAGGTATGTCAGCCGGCAATTTCATCGGCCTGATATTGATCGGCGCGTCATCGGTCTTGTTGCTGCCCAACCAATTCTATCTAACGATCGTCCAGAATCGGGGCGCTTCCGAACTCAGCATCGCTCGATGGTTTGTTCCATTGTTCCTGCTGATCATCGGCATATTCGTATTACCTATCTCTGCAATCGGATCGATGGTCCTACCGGCACAAGCATCGGCAGATTTTTACTTTCTTTCACTGCCCTTAGCCGCGGGACGGCACTGGCTTGCCATTGTAGCTTTTGCTGGGGGGATATCCGCCGCAACCACGATGATCATCGCTCCGTCGATTTTACTCTCGGTCATGATTTCGAATGATCTTATCCTGCCGGTATTACTTAGGCGGGCAAATATCAACTTGCCGGAGATTGCAAAGGATTTCACCAAGATTATCCCCAATTTGAGACGAACCGCTCTCATAGGAATTCTCATCGCGGCATTTGCCTATCAGTTTGTTGTCTCTGTTCGTGTCGACTTCGCTGTTATGGCACTGATCTCGGCCATTGCCATGATGCAGCTCCTACCACCGCTACTTGGCGGGCTGTTCTGGCGTCGAGGCACGGCAAGGGGCGCGATTTGGGGGATGCTCGCAGGCTTCTGCGTCTGGGCCTACACGATGGTGCTGCCAACCATGCTCGACACCGGATCATCAATTGTCGTAGACGGTCCGTTCGGCCTAGCCGCCCTGCGACCCCACGCCCTGTTCGGCTTAGAGGCCAGCAACTACATAAACTCCCTGTTCTGGAGCTTATCGGTCAACATCACGCTCTTTATCACCGGCTCGCTTTCCAGAAGCGCCACTCCGCTTGAACGCATCCAGGCTTCGATATTTATTGCGGACGCCGCCTTGTCGATGAATGCTGTCGGAAGTCTCCAGCCGAATGTGACCGTTTAAGCAGGAAAATATCGCACTCGAGGGTAGTGATGCAGCAGATTTCAAGACTGTACACTTCGCTGAGCAGTTGCTATCGGGCATTGTCGGCTCACCTTCGGCGCGTATGATCCTTTCCTTGGCTATGGGCCCCACCGGCCCGGCCCAGCGTCGTGCTCAGATCTTGCTTGATCACGCGACCGACGCGCTAGCGCAGAACCGCCACCTTTTGCAGACCGCGCTAGACCAGATGGATCAGGGCATCAGCGTCTTCGACCGACAGTATCGGCTTAGTTGCTGGAATACGCAGTTCCGCCTCATCCTCGATCTTCCAAAGGAGCTGCAACGGATGGGCACTCCCCTTAACCGCATACTCTCGTATCTATACGAGCGTGACGATCTCGCGGACTTTACGAGTAAAACCCTCACTGAACAGTTTACCGACATTTCAGCTCCCTGGCGCATCAAGCTTAAAGGAACCGGCCAGACGATCGAGATCCGCTCCAACTCGATACCAGATGGCGGCTTGGTGACAACGTTCACCGATGTGACAAATGCAGTTAACGCCGATAATCTGTTGCGCCAGACCAATGAGTCTCTCGAGTTGCGTGTACGCGATCGTACGGCAGAGCTTACGCTGGCAAATCAACAATTAGGAAAGGCTCAACGACGAGCCGAAGAAGCCAATCTCGGTAAAACGCGGTTCCTTGCCGATGCTGGACATGACCTTCTCCAACCATTGAATGCTGCCCGCCTCTACTCCTCTTCCTTGATGGAGCAGCTTGGAAATTCGCGCGAAAAGGAGCTCGCCAGCAACGTTGATTCGTCGCTTGAAGCGGTTGAGTCCATCATCAGCGCACTACTCGACATTTCAAGATTGGATACGGGGGCGTTAAAGCCCGCCATTTCTGTCTTTCGTCTCGATGCGTTATTGCAACAAATTGCGCGGGATTTTGCACCCACGGCGCGAGAAAAAGGCCTGGATCTGCGGATAGTTGCCAGTTCGGCAATCATTGCGACGGACCGCAACCTTTTGAGGAGGCTCGTTCAAAACCTGGTGTCGAATGCCATCAAATATTGCCGGTCAGGAAAAATTTTGGTTGGAGTGCGACGGCGTGGCAAATCCATGGAGTTGCAAATTCTCGACACTGGTATTGGTATCCCCACCGGCAAGCTTGACCATATATTCCGCGAGTTTTCGAGGTTGCCGGAAGGGATGAAAGAATCCGATGGCCTAGGTCTTGGGCTTTCCATTGTCGAGCGCATCGCAAAGGTCCTTGACCTGTTGATCATTGTCACGTCGAGAGTCGGCAAAGGATCGGTTTTTTCAGTTACTATGGTAGCCTCAAACGTGCCGGTTCTACCCACGATCGAAGCAACGCAGACGGTAAAACCTTTTGGCGTCTTGACCGGGCTTACAGTTCTGTGCGTCGACGACAATGAGCGATCGCTTGCCGGCATGCAGGAACTCCTGACGACTTGGGGCTGCCAGGTCTTGCCCTTCAAAAGCGGAAAGACTTTGCTAGCCTATTGCGTCGAAAACCCTGCAGCAATCCCAGCCGTTATTTTGGCGGATTATAATCTGGACGAAGAAAACGGACTCGACGTCATTCAAAATACCCGCGAGCACTTGCAGCGACATCTCAAAGCAGCCTTGATCACTGCTGACCGCTCGAATCACGTGCGGGAACGCGCGTTGCTAGAGGATATTTCGATTATCAATAAACCCGTGCGCCCGGCTATTTTGCGCGCACTGCTCTCGCATTTCAGTCAGGCAATTGCAGCGGAATAATCCACGGCAAATTAGTGAAGTCCGATCGTCGGCGCTTCAACTGGAAGCACCTCCTCTTTGAAGCGCGCCAACCGGATAACGGCCTGAGTCCGACTTTCGACGCCGAGTTTGTAAAGCACGGCGGACACATGCGCCTTGATAGTCGCCTCCGAGACGTTAAGTTCATGCGCAATCTGCTTGTTCAACATAC
>NZ_JBFUMG010000460.1:0-3559 GCF_054049495.1 Phyllobacterium sp. P5_D12
CCTGGTAGCCGCGGCCGTTGGTAAGCCGGCTGATCTCAGCCACAGCCTGGTTGCGTTGCGCCACAAGTACGGGACAGGCGACATTGTCATAACGCAGGGACGAAATTTTTTCATTGTCGAGCTGGCTTTGAATGCCTGCGCAGCCCGAGAGCAGCGCGGAAAGTATGATCACCTGAAGGTGCCTTGTCGTCATGTGCCAATATCCTCGATAACGAATAGGGGACATGAATGCGGCAATGGCGCCAGTTTGGCAAGATGGATGCGCAAAATGCAGCATCCAATTGGTGATTCGACGTCAATCGATCAGCAGGACGCGCACGCTTCCCTGGTCGAGGGGGATGTCCGATACGTTGACGATTCGTGGCTCGGCGTCGGTCAACAAGACGCAGCGGCGATAATATGTGGCGAGATAGCGGACGAAGCTCGAACCATGATCGCGGTGATAGAGTTCCGGCGAAAGCACAGCATAAATTGGAATATTGCGCTCCATGAGCCCGGTCATGGACAGGCAGGCGATCGCCTCATAGCCTTCGATATCGATCCATACGAGACCGATCTGTTCCAGCGGAACATGCGCGTCCAGCAGGATGGTTTCGACCCTGTTGATCGGAATTCTGGTCCTGCTATCGCTGGGCCTTTGCTGTTTCATGCCGCTTCGCTGCCTGTCGTTGCGGCCCACGTAGAAATTGGTCATTCCATCGATGACGCCAGCTGCACATGGGAAGCAGGAAACCGTGTCTCGCAGATCGTTGTCGTCGACATTCCGTTTCAAGGCCGCAAAATTGACTGCCTCCGGTTCGACGGCGAGTATGCGCGCAAATGCGCCGCATGTTGCCATCTCGATGGTCTGCACTCCGGATCCGGCACCGAGTTCCAGCAACGTCGCATTATCGCGAAATGTGCCCGTTGTGCTCAGGATATGACAAACTTTCGCGACTTCGCTTTCGGGGAGCTCACCAAAGTCGATACGCCTGTCCGAGGCGCTGCTTAGCTCACTCCATGCGGCTGCTTTGAAAGAACGAAAACGCCCAGCAAGCGACTGGATGCGAGCGGTCAAAAAACCACCGAGACGTTGTATGAAATTGGCCGAAAAATTTGGTCGCGACTCAAACGCCGCAGTGAGTTGAAAATAGGTCATTTAAAAAATCCAGTTCAAAACAATGATCGATAAAAGCAAAATACGGTTCTATTTGATGTTATCGACGATGCGCTCAGATCAGCGCAACTCAATAATTGGAGTTATATGGAGAACTATCCTTAGAAAATTTAGTATTTTCAACGGTATGGCCAATTGAGCGTAGTTTTTGGTTGAATGATGGAACTTAAAACTGTAGCGAAAACTCGATTTAATCAAGAATGACTAGTAAAATGGTATGGTATAGCAGTTTAGGCTTGCGATAGGTGCCGTCTCGCCCTTATGATTCGACTTCCGGGAGCCCCCGGCAGATGCAACACAAGAGTGAGGAGACAGGAATGCCTGGTTTGCTGCACCCACTTCATGAGGGCCATGCGCCCATCATATTGCACAATGCCTTTCAGGATGCGATTGACGCCTTGGAGGATTGGGAACTCGGCAGTGACGAGCCCCAGATTGACGTCAACGAGAAACGGGTCCCGATCAGTGCTGTGTTCCGGCGTCTATGGACCTGCACGGATATCCTTCCCGCACGCACGCTTGCCGTCGTGGAGGATTTGTTGCCTTTGCGTTCAGCCGAATTCAGAATCGGATCGTCGACCTATGCCGACGCTGCCCATAGTCTTTGGCAGTTGAGCATGCAGAAACGCGCTGCAACTAACGAGATACGCCAGTAAACTGGAAAATGGTTTTGTGAAAATCACCCGCGGGCCAAAACCGGCGGGTGATTCTTGTTGGTTTAGCCGCCGTTCTTGGCCAGCCAGGTTTTCATCTGTTTGATCTCGCTTTCCTGTGCTGCGATGATCGTTTCGGCCAGTTTGCGGATCTCCGGATCTTTGCCGTATTCCAGCTCGACCTTGGCCATGTCGATGGCGCCTTGATGATGCGCGATCATGCCCGACACAAAATCCTTGTCGGCATTGCCGGTAAAGGGAATTGCCATGTCCTTGTGCATTTTCGCATTGGCCTCGGCAAACGCCTTGGAGGATGCGCTTTGATCGCCTTTGGGCATCGCCATCATGTCATGCTGTTTGGTCTTGTGCGTTGTGTGATCCTGCGCCAGCACCGGTGAGGTAAAGGCGAGGGCGCAGACCAGCACCGCACTGTGAATATATGTGATTTTCATCGTTGATCTTTCCATAGGCCAGTCAAACCGGCGCAGGCTGTGGCCCGCTCACCTGCGCGTAAAAACGAAAGGAATGATCGATTATATGCGGGGAGGGCGCGGGAGCGGCGCATTGTCGAGCGCGACAAGCGGCAATTCTCCGGCTCGCGGAATGACGATTTTGGGTTGCGGGATAACCGGGATCACAGACGTGATTGCGGGTACGCCGATACAGGCCGCACACACCGCTGGATGCTGTTGTTTGGCGTCCCCCGGGCAATGATGTTTGCCGGCGCAGTCATTGGAATGATCAACATGGCCAGACGCCTGCGAGGACCCGGTCGCAACATCCTGCAAACCCAGTTCTACAGCCAGACGGGCGGGCGCCGCAAACACCGGAACCCAGCCAATGCTGAGCGCGGTCAAAAATGCGAGGATTGCGACGAGCCTTTTCATTTGCCCCTTATAGCCTGCGTGCTACCCGGATTGAACTCACCTTGTGTTTATCCTTGAACTGCCTTTGCTGCGGCCAGTCCGTTTTCAATGTCGGCAATAAGATCGGCCTTGTCTTCAAGCCCGATCTGCAGCCGGATGACCGGTCCTGCATAATTCTTGCCTGTAATCTCCCGGCCGCCGAGATGGACATGCAATGCGAGACTTTCATATCCACCCCACGAATAGCCCAGGCCGAAAATCCTCAATGCGTTGAGGAAGGCTTGTGCCTGTGCAACTCCGCCCTGGATGACAATGGAAAACACTCCGCCCGCACCACAAAAATCGCGTTTGAACAAGGCGTTTCCCGCATGGCTCTCAAGACCGGGATGCAGGACCTCGATGACACCGTCCTGCGCCTCGAGCCATCTGGCGATGTCCAGCGCGCTCTCCGCATGCCGTTCCATGCGCACGCCCATGGTGCGCAGCCCGCGCAAAACCTGATAGGCATCGTCACCGCTCACGCAGAGCCCGAGCGCCGAATGCGCAGCATCCAATGTCTTGAAGCATTTCTCATTGGCCGAAATGGTTCCCATCAGGATGTCTGAATGACCGGCAGGGTATTTGGTCGCCGCATGGATCGAGATATCGACGCCATAATCCAGCGCCTTGAAATAGATCGGCGTCGCCCAGGTATTGTCCATCATGACGATGGCATCTGCCGCATGGGCCTTTTCGACGATGGCCGGGATGTCCTGGATTTCGAACGTGTTGGAGCCCGGTGATTCGGTGAAGACGACACGGGTGTTCGGCTTGATCAGTTTCTCGATGCCAGCGCCAACCAGCGGGTCATAGAATTCGACCTCGATACCCAATCGCTTCAACAT
>NZ_JBFUMG010000461.1:0-3552 GCF_054049495.1 Phyllobacterium sp. P5_D12
GGCGATCGCGCTGCCGGCGCTATAAAGTCAGGCGGCACGACGCGCCGTGCCGCCAAGATGGTCGTCGTTGACGTCGATCACCCGGATATCGAAGAATATATCGACTGGAAGGTGAAGGAAGAGCAGAAGGTTGCAGCTCTCGTCACCGGTTCCAAGATCGTCAAGCAGCACCTCGCTGCTATTATGAAGGCTTGCGTCAATTGCGAAGCCGATAATGGCGATTGCTACGAGCCAACCAAAAATCCAGCGCTGAAGCGTGAGATCAAGGCCGCCAAGAAGAATCAGGTTCCGGAGAATTATATCCAGCGCGTCATCCAGTTTGCCAAGCAAGGCTACACGGATATCGATTTCAAGACCTATGACACCGACTGGGATTCGGAAGCCTATCTGACGGTAGCCGGTCAGAACTCCAATAATTCTGTTTCGCTCAAGGACGAATTCCTGCGCGCCGTCGAAAACGACGGTAACTGGAACCTGACCGCCCGCAAGGACGGCAGGGTGATGAAGACGTTGAAGGCGCGCGATCTTTGGGAAAAGATCGGTTATGCCGCTTGGGCATCGGCTGATCCAGGGTTGCACTTCAACACCACGATGAATGACTGGCACACCTGCCCCGCTGCGGGTCCGATCCGCGCATCCAATCCATGCTCGGAATATATGTTCCTGGACGATACGGCTTGCAATCTGGCCTCGATCAATCTGCTGACTTATCGCGGCAAGGACGGCAAGATCAATGTTGCCGGCTTTGAGCATTCCGCTCGCCTGTGGACGATCGTACTCGAGATTTCGGTGATGATGGCTCAGTTCCCCTCCAAGGAAATTGCTAAACTCTCCTATGAGTATCGCACGCTCGGTCTGGGTTACGCCAATATTGGCGGCCTGCTGATGACTTCGGGTATCCCCTATGACAGCGCCGAAGGCCGTGCGATCGGCGGTGCACTTACTGCGATTATGACCGGCACCGCCTATGCTACATCCGCCGAGATGGCTAAGGAGCTCGGTGCGTTTAATGGTTATGCCCCGAATGCTGCCAACATGCTGCGCGTCATCCGCAACCATCGCCGCGCAGCGCATGGCGAAAACCAGGGCTATGAAGGCCTCGCTGTAAATCCTGTCGCTTTGATTGCGGCTGACTGCCCGGATCAGGATCTGATCACGCATGCAAAGGCAGCATGGGACAAGGCGCTGAAGCTTGGCGAAAAGCATGGTTACCGTAACGCGCAAGCTACAGTTATCGCGCCGACAGGTACGATAGGTCTTGTCATGGACTGCGATACGACAGGCATCGAGCCGGACTTTGCGCTGGTGAAGTTCAAGAAGCTGGCCGGTGGTGGCTACTTCAAGATTATCAATCGTGCCGTGCCCGAAGCTCTACGCACCCTCGGCTACTCGGAAAGCCAGATCGCCGAGATCGAAGCTTATGCAGTTGGTCATGGCAATCTCAATCAGGCACCCGGCATCAACCCCGGTTCGCTGAAAGCCAAAGGCTTCACCGACGAGATCATTGCCACGCTCAACACGGCTTTGAAGTCGGCCTTTGACATCAAATTCGCGGTTAATAAGTGGACGATTGGCGAAGACTTTGCGAAGAATGTTCTCGGTTTCACTGACGAGCAGCTCAACGATATTTCCTTCGAGATATTGCCGGCACTCGGCTTCTCGAAGAAGGAAATCGAGGCCGCCAACATCCACATTTGCGGTGCTATGACGCTTGAAGGTGCCCCCTTCCTCAAGGAAGAGCATTACCCGGTTTTCGATTGCGCCAATCCTTGCGGCAAGATCGGCAAGCGTTATCTTTCCGTTGACAGCCACATCCGCATGATGGCTGCGGCCCAGCCCTTCATCTCCGGCGCGATCTCCAAGACCATCAACATGGCGAACGAAGCAACCGTCGAGGATTGCAAGTCTGCTTATATGCTCTCCTGGAAGCTGGCACTGAAAGCCAATGCCCTCTACCGCGATGGCTCCAAGCTCTCACAGCCGCTCAATTCTTCGTTGCTCGCCGATGATGACGAGGATGAAGACGATACAATCGAGGCGCTGATCGAAGCGCCAGCAGCTGCCCGTGCCGTTCAGGTCACCGAAAAGATCGTAGAACGTATTGTCGAACGCTATGTCCATGATCGTGAGAAGTTGCCGAACCGCCGCAAGGGTTACACCCAGAAGGCAGTCGTTGGCGGTCACAAGGTCTATCTGCGGACGGGTGAGTTCGACGATGGCCGTCTCGGCGAAATTTTCATTGATATGCACAAGGAAGGCGCCGCCTTCCGGGCAATGATGAACAACTTCGCCATCGCCATATCGCTGGGGCTGCAATACGGCGTGCCGCTGGAGGAATATGTGGAGGCTTTCACCTTCACGAAATTCGAACCGGCAGGCATGGTTCAGGGTAATGATGCAATCAAGAACGCTACGTCGATCCTTGACTACCTGTTCCGCGAACTGGCTGTTTCCTATCTTGACCGCCATGATCTTGCCCATGTCGACCAGTCTGACTTCTCCAATACCTCGCTTGGCCGCGGTATTTCCGAAGGCAAGGCGGAACCTGTCTCCAAGGGCCTGACACGCGGTGCTTCGCTGAAGGTGGTTTCGCCCAACAAGGCTGATCCCAAGGGTTTTAGCAGCGCAGGGGGAACAGGCGCCGTTAACGCGCCCAAGGCAACTGCGTCATCAAATGTCACGACCCTCGCCAGCCGCACTGTAACTGCAATCGCTGCAAAACCAACGATCGCAGTGGTCAGCCAGGAATCGACAGCCTTCAAGCGCGACTATGAGGAGCGTGCAAAGGATCAGGCAGATGCAACTCCGGCCACTGCCCTGTTCGATGACGCGGATGCAGAAGCTGCGGCTGAGGAAGCCAAAGCCGAAGCAAAGAAGGTGATGTCGGATCGCCGCATCAAATCGATGATGCAGGGCTATACGGGCGACAGTTGCTCGGAATGCTCGAACTTCACGATGGTTCGTAATGGGACTTGCTTGAAGTGCGACACCTGTGGCAATACTTCCGGGTGCAGTTGAGCCTCGGATAAGTTGTGTCGGGGAACACATAGTTCCTATCGAAAAAGCCAAAAGATTGCTCAGACACTGATCTGAGCAATCTTTTTCTAGCTGCAAGAATCATGAGCAAGAGCAGCTGATACTCGCAACGAGAAAAGATATCCCGGACAAATTTCTTGTCCGGGATATCACTCACAGAACAAAACATGAATGAAATCCAAGCGAGGTTCTCAGGCCCCTCCATGCACTCGTCTAATCATCAATTGTTGGAAAGAGCATCACACATGGGCATTCAGTTTACTTTCGATACCGCGGCCGCAATCGACTTTGTTGATGGCCTGTTGATGGACGTAGCCCGTCGGGTCCAGGTGCCTCCATCAAAGCATGAGGAAGCCATCGCCCACTAAACTGGGCTCTGCGAACATGTTGATCGAGTTGGCAGTCCTTTAGAGGACAAGGTGCTGGAAAATTATCCGTCGGGTAGCTTCTCCATTCATGCTGCGATCTATACGAAGGTTAGGTCCTTGCAGCACGACGTCGACGTGGTTGTTGAGG
>NZ_JBFUMG010000462.1:0-3551 GCF_054049495.1 Phyllobacterium sp. P5_D12
TCTCAAGGGCGCGCCTGCGCCTCAGATTTGTTCCGCCAGATACGTCCAGACCGAAATTCCTTTCCAGGTAAATTCATGTCCTCAGCTATCTCTGTCTCCAGCCTTTACAAAACCTACTCAACCGGTTTCGAAGCGCTGAAGAATATCAATCTCGACATTCGCCATGGCGAGATATTCGCGCTGCTCGGTCCTAACGGTGCGGGCAAGACCACGCTGATCTCGACAATCTGCGGCATCGTCAATCCGACGTCGGGAACAATCCTCGCCGATGGCCACGATATCATCAAGGAATATCGCGCGGCCCGTAGCAAGATCGGCCTTGTACCGCAGGAACTGACGACAGATGCCTTCGAGACGGTCTGGAATACGGTCAGTTTCAGTCGCGGTCTCTTCGGCAAGCCGGCCAAACCGGCGCATATCGAAAAGATCCTGAAAGAACTCTCGCTGTGGGACAAGAAGGATTCGAAACTCATGACGCTGTCCGGTGGCATGAAGCGCCGCGTCATGATTGCGAAAGCTTTGTCGCACGAACCGGAGATCCTGTTTCTGGATGAGCCTACAGCCGGCGTCGATGTCGAGCTCCGGCGCGACATGTGGAATGTCGTGCGGGCACTGCGCGAATCCGGCGTCACCATCATCCTGACCACGCATTATATTGAGGAAGCCCAGCAGATGGCCGATCGCATCGGCGTCATCAGCCATGGCGAAATCATTTTGGTCGAGGAGAAGGCTGAACTGATGCGCTCGCTCGGCAGGAAGCAATTGCGGCTGTTTCTCCAGGAGAAACGCGAAGAGGTGCCCGAGGCGTTAGCCCAATATGAGCTTGAGCTTTCGTCCGACGGCTGCGAGCTCATCTACCACTATGACACGCAGAAAGAACGCACCGGGATTACAGCCTTGCTGAAAGACCTCGACAAGGCTGGTGTCCGTTTCAAGGATATCCAGACGCGCGAAAGTTCATTGGAAGAAATCTTCGTGAATCTCGTGAGGGAACGCAAATGAACCTCTATGCCATCAAGGCGATCTACCTGTTCGAGATGCACCGCACATGGCGCACGATCATGCAGAGCGTCATTTCGCCGGTCGTTTCCACAAGTCTGTATTTCGTCGTCTTCGGCTCGGCCATCGGCGGACGCATTCCTGAAATAAGCGGGGTCAGCTATGGCGCGTTCATCGTGCCGGGCCTGATCATGCTGTCGCTGTTGACGCAAAGTATTTCCAACGCATCCTTCGGCATCTATTTTCCGAAGTTCGTCGGCACGATCTACGAGCTTTTATCGGCACCCGTGTCCTATCTGGAGATCGTCGTCGCCTATGTCGGGGCCGCAGCGACCAAATCCATCATTCTTGGCGTCATCATTCTGGCCACGGCCGCCCTCTTCGTTCCGCTGCGGATTGAGCATCCCTTCGTCATGCTGCTCTTCCTGGTGCTGACTGCAGTTACATTCAGCATGTTCGGCTTCATCATCGGCATCTGGGCCGACGGCTTCGAAAAGCTACAGCTCGTCCCGTTGATGATCATCACACCGCTGACCTTCCTCGGAGGCAGTTTCTACTCCATCGAAATGCTGCCGCCCTTCTGGCAAAAAGTGACGCTGTTCAACCCGGTCGTGTACCTGATCAGCGGTTTCCGCTGGAGCTTCTTCGGCCTGTCAGACGTGCACATCGGCACCAGCCTCGCCATGACGGCGCTGTTCCTCATCGCATGCATTCTCATCCTGCGCTGGATCTTCACGACGGGGTATAGATTGAAGAGTTAGTGTGCAGAGTCACAATTCGATCAGGTGAAGGTTATCTTTTCCACCGGGCACAGCGGCAGTCACCAAGCGCCGGTCAAAAGTTGCCAACTGGCCTTCATTGGATCTCGCAAGTGCAAGAAGGTAGGTGTCTGTAATCTGACTCGAAATTAGCAGCCTCGACGGGTCGATCAGTTTTGACCTCATAAGGCTGATACTGTCCGCCCAGAACTCATGGCCGGGCCTGGACGTAAAAATTGCCAATGACGACGCAATCGCGGCTGGAGAACCGGGGGAATTCCGGTAGCGCGGGTCTCCGATAATGCGAATGACGCCATTCTCGGTAAGGGGGCAGGTGGCCCAAGCGGACTGACCAATCTCTGCGAACCAGTTGTGGGCGGAAACGTGATGAATATGTACTGGATCAAATAATGCGATCAGGACATTGACGTCGAGCAAAAATGCCATCAGGGCAGTTCATCGCGCAACTGATTGACGAATTCCATAGTGACCGGAGTGCCATCCTTTACAGTAAGCAGTGGTACGCCGTTGCGCTCGCTTATGCTGGCAACTGGCGCCTGTAGAGATTTCCGGGCAAGCATTGATATGACCTCGCCGATTGTCTTGTTTTGATGTTCGGCTAAGCCTTTTGCTGCCGCAAGCACGTCGTCATCAATAGCTAAAGTCGTTCGCATTTCAATCTCCAAACATCGCGCATCAAACATCACGCATCAATATGGGGTGTACCTGAGACAATATCAAGGATATCTCTATCCAAAATAGGCTTCCAACGCAGCCAGTCCGGCCTTGAGCTCCTTCTCGCCTTTTGAGCCGAGGTTTGACAGAAGTTCCGCCTCGAAGGCATGCGCGACCTTGGCCAAATCGGCATAGATCTTCCGCCCTGCGGGTGTGAGTTCCAGATTCTCGATGCGCCGGTCGATGTCATCACGCTTGCGACTTAACCATCGGCGCTTTTCCAGCGTGAACACCGCCCTCGAAACCTTCGTCTTGTGCATGGAAGAATGCGCGCCGATTGCAGTGGCCGTCAAAATACCGAATTGACCAAGCGTCGCCAGCGTGCGCCATTCAGGCCGCGTCAACCCGTATCGATCACGATAGATGCTGGCGAAGCGCTGGCTGACCGCCTCCGCCGCCTTGTTCAGCCGGTAGGGGATGAAGTCCTCCAGAACTAGCGGCGGTGTTTCGGTCGTCTCATTTTCCATTTCAGCGAAATCTCCCTTTGCGGTTGATAGTTACAAAATAGATCGTCACACTTGCAACTAATATCGGGAGGTACGATCATGACCCTCAACTACATGCCTGGCTTCGGCAACGATTTCGAAACGGAGTCTCTGCCTGGCGCTCTTCCGCAGGGGCAGAACTCGCCCCAACGTTGCGCTTACGGGCTCTATGCCGAACAACTGTCCGGCTCTCCCTTCACCGCACCGCGCGGCATCAATGAACGTTCCTGGCTGTATCGTATCAGACCTTCGGTCAAGCACAGCGGCCGGTTCACACCATCGAAGCGCGAACATTGGAAGACCGCGCCCAACCTCGATGATCATAAATTGCCAATCGGCCAGTTGCGCTGGAATCCGACGCCGGTGCCGCAGCAGCCAACGAGTTTCATCGATGGCATCCGCACCATGACCACGGCCGGCGATGTCCATGGCCAGGCAGGGATGGCAGCGCATGTCTATGCATTCAACCGCGATATGGAAGACGACTATTTCTTCGATGCCGATGGCGAAATGCTTTTGGTGCCGGAAAAGGGAAGGCTCCGTATTTTCACCGAAATGGGCATCATCGAGATCG
>NZ_JBFUMG010000463.1:0-3535 GCF_054049495.1 Phyllobacterium sp. P5_D12
GTCGGATTCTTCATCCTGACGGCGATCATATGGTTCGCATTCGAGAAACGCCGGTTCCAGGGACCGCCGCTTGGCGAAATCATTGCTGCGCGTCAGGCTGCGATCAAGGCAGCGGAGCAGGCTGTCGGCGAACGAACCTGATTTCAAGCAAAGGGGCGACCGGTTTGGCGCCGGTCGCCCCTTTTATTTTGACCCGCAGCGACATTTCAAAGGAAAGAATATGCCCGGACACTGGAGTTTCGACGATCTAAAGCGCCGTGTGAACAATGGCGAGATTGATACGGTTCTTGCCTGTTTCGTCGACATGCAGGGCCGGCTGATCGGCAAGCGGTTCCACGCTACGTATTTCGTCGAGTCCGCCCACGACGAAACTCATGGCTGCAATTACCTGCTCGCCAACGATATCGATATGGAACCGGTGCCGGGCTACAAGGCTGCGAGCTGGAAACAGGGCTATGGCGATTTCGTCATCAAGCCGGACCTCTCGACGATCCGACATATTCCATGGCTGGAAAAATGCGCATTGGTATTGTGCGATATTCTCGACCATCACCATCATGAGGATCTCGCGCATTCGCCGCGCAGCATCCTGAAGCGCCAGCTCGCCCGGCTGAAGGAGCGCGGCTATCTCGCCTACTTTGCCTCCGAGCTCGAATTCTATCTCTTTGACGAGACCTATGAGACCGCCCGTGGCAAGCACTGGAAGGGCATGAATACGGCGTCGCCCTATATCCAGGATTATGTGATCCAGATGACCACCAAGGAAGACGCGGTGATGCGCGCCATCCGCAACGGGCTTTTCGATGCGGGTATTCCCGTCGAGAATTCCAAGGGCGAATGGGGCCCCGGGCAAGAAGAGATCAATGTGCGCTATGCGGAAGCGCTGGAAATGGCCGACCGCCATGTCGTCATGAAGAACGGCTGCAAGGAGATCGCCACCCAGATGGGCAAGGCGATCACCTTCATGGCAAAGTACGATTATTCACTGGCCGGAAGCTCCAGCCATGTCCACAACTCCCTGTGGAGCGCCGATGGCAAGACGCCGCTGTTCTATGACAAGAAGGCGGAACACACGATGTCGCCGCTGATGCGGCAGTGGGTGGCCGGGCAGCTGAAATATGCCGATGACTTCACCTATTTCCTTGCGCCCTATATCAACTCCTACAAGCGGTTCCAGGCGGGCACTTTCGCCCCGACCAAGAATGTGTGGAGTCTGGACAATCGCACTGCCGGTTTCCGTCTCTGCGGTGAAGGCACGAAGGGTATCCGCATCGAATGCCGCATCGGCGGTGCCGATCTCAACCCGTATCTCGCCTTTGCCGGGCTGATCGCTTCAGGTCTTGCCGGTATTGACGAGAAGCTGGAACTTGGCAAGCCATTCCAGGGCGATGCCTACGGCGGGGCACGTTTAAGGGAAATCCCGAAGACGCTGCGCGAGGCAACAGATACGCTCGGTCGCTCGAAAATGCTGAAAGAAGCGCTCGGTGAAGACGTGGTTGAGCACTATGTGCACACGGCCAAGTGGGAACAATTCGAATATGACCGCCGGGTGACCGACTGGGAGTTGCATCGCGGCTTCGAACGGTATTGAAGACTATGGAACTATAAGAATACCCCTCCCTGCTGCTGCGCAGCCTCCCTCCCCACAAGGGGGAGGGTAAATGGAGCCAAGCCTGAGATACTTTCAAGCTTGACGATTGCAGTTGTGACAGGTGCGCCGGTTCACCCTCCCCCTTGTGGGGAGGGGCGGAGCGAAGCGACGGGGAGGGGATCTTAAAACAAACAAGAGGTTTTGCCATGACCGAGACGGTCAAATTGATTACCCCGATCGACGGTTCCGTCTATGCCGAACGTCCTGTCGCTACCGATAAGGCCATAGACGCGGCTGTTGAATCCGCAAAACAGGCGCAGGCGGACTGGGCACAGACAAGCATTGCGGAACGGGGCCGTCTATGCCTGGCGGCGCTTGATGCGCTGCTCGCCATGAATGACGAGATTGTGCCGGAGATCGCCTGGCAGATGGGCCGTCCGGTACGCTATGGCGGCGAAAAGGGCGGCGTGGAAGAACGCACGCGCTACATGGTCAAGATTGCTGAAACGGCGCTGGCTCCAGTCGTAGAAAACGACAGGCCGGGGTTCCGTCGCTACATCAAGCACGTACCGCTGGGTGTCGTGATGGTCATCGCGCCGTGGAACTATCCCTATCTTACTGCGGTCAACACGATCATTCCGGCACTGATGGCAGGCAACAGCGTCATCCTGAAACATGCGGCGCAGACGCTGCTGGTTGGTGAGCGCTTTGCCCAGGCTTTTGCCAAGGCGGGCCTCCCGAAGGGCGTCTTCCAGAACATCGTTCTCAGTCACGCACAAACGGAAAAGCTGCTCGGCTCCGGCCGTATCGACCATGTGAACTTCACGGGCTCGGTCGGTGGCGGACGGGCCATCGAAAAGGCGGCGGCGGGAACATTCATGACACTCGGGCTCGAACTTGGCGGCAAGGACCCGGCCTATGTGCTGCCGGACGTGAATCTCGACCATGCGGTTGCCAATCTCGTCGATGGCGCCTTCTTCAATTCCGGCCAATGCTGCTGCGGCATCGAGCGAATTTATGTGCACGAGAACGTCTATGATCGGTTTGTCGACGGTTTCGTCGATCTGACCAAGCAATATGTTGTCGGCAATCCGCTCGATGCAGCAACGACCATGGGACCGATGGCACAGACGCGCTTTGCCGATCTCGTGCGCGAGCAGAAGGCGGAAGCTCTCCGCAAGGGTGCAAAGGCGCATGTCAATATGAGCGTCGCCAATGACAAGGCGGGTTCGCCCTACCTAGCGCCGGACGTGCTTACCGGCGTCGACCATCAGATGAGTGTCATGCGCGAGGAAAGCTTTGGTCCGATCGTTGGCATCATGAAGGTGCGCAACGACGAGGAGGCCGTAGCGCTGATGAATGACAGCCAGTATGGACTGACGGCCTCGCTGTGGACGACCGACACGGATCATGCGGCGGATATCGGCGACCGGATCGAAACGGGCACGGTATTCATGAACCGTTGCGACTACATCGACCCGGCGCTGGTCTGGACCGGCGTAAAGGAGACGGGCAAGGGCGCGGCGATGTCGGCTATCGGCTATGGCAATTTGACTAGACCCAAATCCTATCACCTCCGCGAAGCAATTTGAGAGACATGACATGACCCAGCTTTTTTCCAAATGGAACTATCCGACCACTGTGCGTTTTGGCGCGGGCCGCATCAAGGAATTGCCGGAAGTTCTGGAAGCGACGGGGATCAAGAACCCGCTTTTCGTCACCGATCCCGGCCTCGCCAAGCTGCCGGTAGTGGCGAGTACGTTGAAAATCCTGGACGATGCCAAAGTGCCGTACGGCGTGTTCTCTGAAGTAAAGCCTAATCCCGTCGAGTCGAATTTAACGGCTGGTATTGCGGTCTTCAAAAAGGGCAAGCATGACGGCGTCATCGCTTTCGGTGGTGGGTCGGCACTCGATCTTGGCAAGCTGATCGCGTTTCAGGCGGGC
>NZ_JBFUMG010000464.1:0-3529 GCF_054049495.1 Phyllobacterium sp. P5_D12
CCTGAGTTCGTCCAGCGCCAGTTATATCACAGGTGTCATTGTAAACATGGATGGGGCCCAGTCCTCGACGGTCGTCTAGGTTACTACAACCGGGATCAGATTAGATCCGCCACCCAACAGAAAATTGCCTAGCTCCCGCCAATTTTCCTGTAGGTATCCAGTTCCGGGTCAAGGTCGACTTCAACGACATTTGTGAAAATCCCCGTGGCGACCATAATGCCGGCAAAGGCTACCAGGTTTACGAGCGTCGCTTCATCGTAACGAGCCATGAGCTTCCCCCAGATTTCATCCGGAACTCCATTCGAATTGGCAACAATGGCCCTGCCGAACTCCATGAGAACGCGCTCGTCTGCATCCGGTTCAAGTTTGTCCAGCTCAATTCCGGACTGGATCAGCGCGCGTCGAAAAAACGTCGTTGGTATAAGGGCGTCGCTTGCCTCCGATATAGCCAGCGAGAACAGCCAGATTGTTCTGTCAGACAGGATCGGGCGCAATAGCTCGCGAAGCGTGAACCACTCTGCATAAATGCGATGCGCAACGGGCGAATGGAGCAAGACCCGCTTCATGTTGGTCATCCGTCCACGAAGTCGAAGCTCTTCGTCGTGCTCTGCCCGTATCTCGGGGGACGCATCATCATAGCTGATTTGCGATATTCGGCTCATGCGAGATCCGTGTTCTTGGCGTGGGTGTTACATCGGTCAGTTACAACTCGTCCTCAACCTGCCCGGGTATATGCCAACAAGCACGTTCATATCAAATTGCATTTCCCATCCCTGAACGAATTTTAGAATGAGCTTGCTCTACAAAGACGACTTAAATGATCGAGTATTGCCCCATGCACGGCTCAAGGGGCGAAACATGGCGGGCGACATCAACAAGCATATCCCGAAGGTTCAGCTTCGCATCAACCGGCACAGCTTTCAGCTGAGGGACGCCAGCGGTCGGGCAAGTAGTGAATTCGTGGCGATTGAGAATGTCGCCCTGGACGTGGCTGCCGGCGAGTTTCTGGTCGTTGTGGGTCCAAGCGGCTGCGGCAAGACGACATTGCTGGATATTCTGGCCGGATTGACGCCGCCGACGGATGGCTCCGTATTCATCGATGGCGAAGAGGCCAAGGGGCCCAGTCTTTCACGCGGGATTGTGTTTCAGCAATATGCGCTTCTCCCATGGCGCACGGCACTATCGAATGTCGAGTTCTCGCTCGAAGCGAAGGGTGGGCTCTCACGTGATGCGCGACGGCACTCGGCGCAAGAATACATATCCCTGGTCGGTCTGGACGGGTTTGAGGATCGCTATCCGCATGAATTGTCTGGCGGGATGAAACAGCGGGTCGCGATCGCTCGCAGTCTGGCTTATGAGCCGGACGTACTTCTGATGGACGAGCCGTTCGGTGCACTTGACGCCCAGACAAGGGAAATTCTGCAGGAAGAACTTCTTGCGCTTTGGCGCAGGACCAACAAGACCATCATATTCATCACACATTCGATCGACGAAGCCGTGTATCTCGGACAGCGTGTTGCCGTTATGAAGTCGCGTCCGGGCCGGGTCGAGGCATTGATAAACATCGATCTGCCCAAGGCATTGCCGGATGCCGATCCCCGGTCTCATCCCGACTTTGCCGCCTATCGTCATGAAATCTGGACGCTGTTGCGGGATGAAACGGTCCATTTGCAAGACACACAACAGTCTCGTTCCGGCACCCGTGCACGGATCGCGGCGCGTGCAACGGCACAATGAAAGCGAGTCTAGCCATGATCAAAAATCTTCAACAACTGACCTGGAGCACCGCGGGTATGGTCGCAATCGCTCTGTTGTCGGCTGGAACTGCAATTGCCGAGGAGGCTCCAAAGCTGGAAGTATCCTCGATACGATATCAGTCAAGCACCGGCGCTGACATCAGCCCGCTGGAACTGGCGGATGCGTTGGGATATCTCAGTCCACTCAAGCTTGAGCGCGTCGGCGATGTACAGGGCGGTCCGGCCGCACTTCAGGCAACGGCCACTGGCCAGACCGATATTGCCTCGGCTTTCAATGGCGCTGTTCTGAACATTGCCACTGCCGGAGCGCCGCTGACGGCAGTTGTCAGCTGGCGAGGAACCAACGAGCTGACGTCTCCGGGGCTTTATGCTCTCGACAATGGCGAGATCAACAACGCCCGCGACCTGATTGGCAAAAAGGTTGGTGTGAACACGCTGGGCGCGAACCAGGAAGCGGTAACCGACATCTATCTTGCGAAGGGTGGTCTTTCGCAGGATGAGATCAAGCAGGTGACATTTGTTCCGCTCCCCACACCCAATGTCGAGCAGGCGCTTCGAAACAAGCAGATCAGCGCAGCAAGCCTTGGCTTCACCTTCCGCGATGCCGCGCTGGAGCGTGGCGGTATCAAGGCACTTTCGCGGAATGTCGATCTCATAGGGACCTATAATGACAATACCGGCGTCCTGCGAAAGGACTTCATTGCGAAGAATCCGAATGCCACACGCCACCTCGTCGAGGGGATAGCCAAGGCCATCGCGTGGACCCAGGAGCGCGAGAAAGAGGGAAGGCGTGCCGAAGCAATCGACATCTATACGAAATACCTCGAAAGCCAAGGGCGAGGCGGTCAGACGGCACCCCTGAAATATTGGCAGAGTCTCGGTATCGCAACCGAAGGCGGCTGGATCAAGAAGCAAGATTTCGAGATGTGGGTTTCCTGGCTGGATTCCCGCGGTGAAGTCGATGCGAAATCCCTCGATCTCGCACAACTCTATACCAACGAATTCAACCCCTACTGGAAGGGCACGGAATAAGCCTGTGGCCCCCCGGGAGTAAGATCATGTCCGTCAGTACAGTCGATATTGTTTCTCGTTCCTCATCGAGAAAAGCGCCCGCAAGGCTGCCACGCCCGCCTGTGGACGAGCAATTATCCCGATCAACCGGTGGCCCCGCAGAAGAACAGGGCAAGTTCTCTCCAGCAATTCGCCATCTGCGGAAAGCTGTCTGGAGGTCTGCTTCGCTTGTTCTCGTGTTGGCTATATGGGAACTGCTACCGCGGCTCGGACTCGTCGACAGGATCTGGTTCCCCCCGCTGTCACAGGTGCTGGCCGTCGTATGGCAGATGCTCAAAAGCGGTGAACTGGAGAATCATATTGCCGGCAGTTTGACGCGGTCGGCCATCGGCTTCGCCCTGGCCGTCTCGATCGCCGTCCCACTTGGACTGACGATCGGTTGGTATTCTAAAGTGCGAGAGTTCCTGACACCGGCGCTCGAATTCTTCAGGAACACATCTGCGCTGGCATTGCTGCCTGTATTCATCCTATTCCTTGGCATTGGTGAAGCATCCAAAATCGGCATTGTCACATTTGCCTGCTTTTTTCCGATCCTTCTTAATACAATCAGCGGTGTTGCGACGGTGGATGCTTTGCTGATCAAGTCAGCAAGGTCGCTCAATCTTTCGGCGGTCAAGATCTTCACAAAGATCGTCGTCCCGTCATCGATACCGTCTATCTTCACAGGATTTCGGCTGGCCGCGCAAAGCTCAATCCTGGTG
>NZ_JBFUMG010000465.1:0-3529 GCF_054049495.1 Phyllobacterium sp. P5_D12
CGGTACAACGACGAGCGACGGTACGATCGCGCCCGGCAACTCGATCGGCACATTGACGGTCGACGGCAACTACACCGGCAATGGTGGCACGCTGGTGATCGAGTCCGAGCTCGGCGGCGATGCCTCGCCCACCGACCGGCTCGTCGTCACCGGCGACACCGCAGGCACGACCAACGTCAAGGTCGTTAATCTTGCTGTTGGCGGCGGTGACGCGCAGACGGTCGAGGGCATCAAGATCATTGACGTCGGCGGCGCTTCGGACGGCGCCTTTTCGCTGCTGGGTGACTATGCGATCGGTGGACAGCAGGCGGTCGTCGCCGGTGCCTATGGCTATACGCTGAACAAGAACGGGATCACGACACCGAGCGATGGCGACTGGTATTTGCGTTCCGAGCTGACGCCGCCGCCGACAACACCGCCAACCACGCCCCCTACAACGACGCCTCCGACCACGCCGCCACCAGCTGCCAGCCCACTCTACCAGCCMGGSGCGCCGCTTTACGAAACCTATGCCCAGAGCCTGCAGGTGCTCAACGGCGTTGGCTCRATGCAGCAGCGCATCGGCAACCGCTATTGGGCTGGCGCTGGCAGCGCGGTGATTGCCGAGGGCGATGGACCGGGAACGCCGGAGGCAGCATCTTTGCCTTCCGAAGGCGGCACGGCAACCATTGATGCSGGAGCCATATGGGCRCGCATCGACGGCGCRCATTCGCGGGTYGATCCTGACCGCTCKACCACGCAGGCAGAATATGATTACAACACGTGGMGGTTGCAGTCGGGMCTTGACGGCAAGCTCTACGAAAACCAGTCCGGYACACTGATGGGCGGCGTGACSTTCCAGTATGGCGAGATTTCAACCGACGTTTCCTCCCTGTTCGGCAAGGGTTCCATCGACACCGACGGCTACGGTTTTGGCGGCACGCTGACCTGGCTTGGCCAGAACGGCTTTTATGTTGACGGGCAGACGCAACTCAACTGGTACGACAGCGATATWACCTCCGACACGCTCGGCCRSAGCCTGACCGATGGCAATGACGGTTTCGGYTAYGCGYTGAGCCTCGAAACCGGCAAGCGGATCGTCGTCGACGAGAACTGGTCGATCACGCCGCARGTGCARCTGGCCTATTCCAATGTCGATTTTGATGACTTCACCGATCCCTTCGGCTCGGACGTCTCGYTGGACAAGAGCGACAGCCTGAAGGGACGCCTTGGCGTCTCCGCCGATTACCAGAACGCATGGCAGGATAGCTCCGGCAGGATGGCACGCAGCAATGTCTACGGSCTCGCCAACCTCTATCATGAATTCCTCGATGGTTCGGAGGTTGACCTTGCCGGCGTCAATTTCGCCAATGAGAGCGATCGCACCTGGGGCGGSGTCGGCGCTGGCGGGTCRTACAGCTGGGCCGATGACAAATACGCGCTCTATGGCGARGTGTCGTTGAACACCAGCCTCAGCGACTTTGCCGACAGCTACAGCGTCAATGGCACGACCGGCTTCAAGGTGAAGTTCTGACTATCTGAGCTGTCTTTCTTGGGAGACTATCAAATTCATGGAGAAGGCGAGCGCTTGATGGTGCGTGGAATCACTGAGTCCACCCATTCACTTTGGTGAGCTATTTGATCGCAAAGAGGACATTGCACATTTTCGTTGGCATCAGGGGCAGGGAAAGGCTCGCGCGTGAAGTATGACGCGTGGCAATTGGGGCAACGGGGCCCGATCTCAGGAAAATAGGACATCGGGCAAATACCCTTCAGGTAAATTCGCATTCCAGACAACGACTCGCCCGGTACAATTCGGGAGAGCGGCCCTGCGAAATGAGAAACATGCTCGTCGCGATGGGAGGCGGGACGCAACAGGTCACTTGCGATTGTCTTCGCTGATTGCTGCGCGCAACATTGGTTCAGGCCGCCTTGGCCGTATTCTCCATAAAATAGATCAGTCCGGGTTCAACGATCCATTCCCCGGCGCGAAGCGATTCGACATCGAAGCGTCCATCGATGCAGCGGGGTGCGACACCGGAAAAGTGATATCGCGACCCGTTTCGGTCCACCACCGTTTCCGCAATCGGCTTTCCGTCAAGGTGGCCAATGATCCCGCCCTCCGACTGAATATTTGCGAGGATGAAGTATTCTGTTGGAAAACTTCGGCCAACTTTTGGAGCCAGTTTTAGCCCGATCTGATTTTTACTCATTTCATCACCGATCGAATTCATGCGGGCGGTTGTAAAATGAAGCGTCAGCCCGCAATGCAAGTGACTGAGATAGTGCCGGACCGCATAGGAATTCGAGACTGATTCAGTCCAGATTGTATAAAGAATCTATGTGCCATTGTATGGAACGAGTGTTTATCCAAGGGTCGCCAGACCGACGTCTGCCCCACCTAGGGTTGAGTTCGATACGGTCGCCCCGTCATTCTCACAGCGTGATGTTCCTTGAGGATTGTAACTGTAACGTACTGTTGTCCTATCGGGTTTTGCAGTCACATGGCGCTTCCAAGATATGGAGAGTTTGGCGATGCGACTGTATCCACTCGGTTCAGCTGTTGTCATTGCGGGCACAATTTGCCTAGGCCTGCCCACCCAGGCACAGGAACAAAGCCCCTACGGTTGGCTTGGGACCGAGACGTTGAAGACACGTTCCGGCGATTTCGAGTTCAAGGGCGGTTACCCGGTCGGCGACCGCCGCGCGTCTTCTTGATCTTCGCAAGCTCAATCAGGCGATAGAGGTTTATCTTACCCAGTGGATGCCAGTCAGCGAGATCGGACTTCGTGAGGGGTTGCGGGCGTTCGGGGCGACGAAGCCGACACAGGTTGTGGTCTGGGAAAACCTGATGGACGCCGAGACGGTGCTGCTGACAGCAAATGCCGAAACAGTCTACGCCTTGAGCCATCTTGATTTGAAAGCCGATGGCCCGACCGTCGTCGAGGCCCCGCCGAAGATGCTTGGTTTTTTGCAGGACGGGCTCCAGCGTTATGTCGCGGATGTCGGCCCGCTTGGTGACGACAAGGGTAAGGGCGGCAAGTTTCTTGTGCTGCCGCCCGGTTTCAAAGGCAAGATTCCGAAGGGCTATTTCGTCAAACGCTCTCCGACCTATTCGGTGACGCTGGGGCTGCGCGGCTTTCAGGTCGATGGCAAGACCGATCAGGCTGTGGGGCTGATGAGGAAGATCAAGGTCTACCCGCTCGCCAAGGCATCCTCGCCGCCCAAGATGGAGTTCCTCAACGGGTCCAACAAGGACATCAACACGGTATTTCCCGACAACTTGCATTTCTTCGAGCTTCTGGCACAGCTTGTCGAGGAGGAACCTGCCGAAAATTTCGGCCCGCTGGAGCGCTCGATGATGATGGCCATCGGCATTGAGAAAGGCAAACCCTTCAATCCCGACGAAAAGACCAAGGCGCTTCTCACTGAGGCCGCGCGTCTTGGCGGAGCCATGGCCCGGGCCAACACCTATGCATCTTCCTCCCCCGGCGTGTTCTATTATCCCGACCGCAAATGGCAGGGGATACAGGAGGGCATGACCTACACG
>NZ_JBFUMG010000466.1:0-3525 GCF_054049495.1 Phyllobacterium sp. P5_D12
CCCCTATGCCATTTGTGCGGCGCCGGGTTATTTTGCCCGCCATGGAATGCCGAATCACCCGCTCGATCTTCAAAACCACAATTGCCTTGTCCATATGACGCAGAAACGAGACCCCAAGATCTGGCAAATTAGATCCGATGGCGAGGATGTCGCCGTTCCCGTCGATGGAACTTTTCATTCCAACCTTGAGGGCGCGATTTTGCTCGCAGCGGTTGAAGGGGCCGGCATCGTGCGCCTGCCACTTTATAGCGTTGCTGCTGAGATCCAGTCGGGGCAACTGGTTCCGATTTTTGACGGAGACGTCGTTTCTGATCGGGTGATCAAGGCATTCTATCCGAAGAGCCGGTTCGTACCAAAGAAGGTACGCGCGTTTCTGGCCATCCTGGAAACCAGATTGAAGACGCGTATGCAGGACTATGAGAAATCGAGCGCCGCCAGTTAGCGCATATATCAGGCGGACAATTCCCCAGACTGTGATGCGTTTCACCCACAACTAAAGCGAGACTACCCAACGATGCCGTTCCATTTAGATCAAGCCACCATTACCGCTTATTTCGAAGTGATTATGATCAACGTGCTCCTGTCAGGGGACAATGTGATCGTCATCGCCATGGCGGCGGCAGGTCTCGCCAACGATCTGCGTGGCAAGGCCATTGCCGCTGGCATTGCGGCGGCTGCGGTAATCCGGATCGTTTTCGCAGTGACGGCGGTCAAGCTGCTCGCAATCACTGGTATCACATTCGCCGGCGGCCTGCTTCTCCTGTGGATCTGCTGGACGATGCTGCAGGAGCTGCGTGCTTCCGGGGAGAATGATGAAGGTCATCTCGCGGGTGTCGATGGCGGCGGCGCGCTTGCCATCAAACCCAAGATGTTCCGCCAGGCCATCTTTCAGATCATTCTTGCCGATGTGTCGATGTCCCTCGACAATGTGCTGGCTGTCGCTGGGGCGGCCAAGGAAAATATGCACGCACTGATATTCGGATTGATCCTGTCCGTTCTGCTGATGGGGCTGGCATCGTCGTTCGTTGCAAAGCTCCTCAACAGATACAAGTGGATTGGCTGGATAGGCTTGGCGATCATCGTCTACGTCGCCCTCGACATGGTCTGGCAAGGTGGCAATGAGCTCGCGACGCTTTATGGAATTCATATCGCCTGATCCCTTTGCTTACCGCACCAACCGAAGCTTGCCAGCTAATTTCCATGGGGCAGAGAGCTAAAATTTGTTCTTGTCACCGCTAGGTCACGATGTGACGTTCCCGGCGGAGGACATGGAGGAGAGATTTATGAAGAAGTTGCTCGCAGCACTCATCACCTGCGCTGGCATGGTGACTGCCCCTGTGGCGATGGCTGCGGATTTTCCGGCCAAGAACATCCAATTCGTCATACCCGTCAGCCCGGGCGGCGGCTTCGACACCTATGTGCGAGCCGTTGCACCAATCCTTGAGCGTCACCTGCCGCAGTCCGTCAACATTGTCCCGACAAACATTCCGGCTGCGGGCGGTGCGCGGGGCGCCGCACAGGTTTATCGCGCAAAACCGGATGGCTACACGATCGGCATCTTCAACATACCGGGCATGCTTGTTCCACAGATCAGAGGCGACAGCGATCTGCAGTACGATCTGAAAAAGATGACTTGGCTCGGCAGTTTCGGGCAGGATGGTTACGGCGTCGGTGTGCCTACAGCTTCGCCCTATAAGACAGTTGCGGATTTGAAGGCACTTGATCGTCCGGTGAAATTCACCGCTTCGGGACCTTCGTCGACCGCCTATTCGGCGACAATGATTGCCACCGACATGCTTGGCATCAAGCGTGAGATCATCTCGGGCTACAAGGGCAGCAATGATTATGTGCTCGCGGTCATTCGCGGCGACGGAGATGCAGTAATCGGTCCTCTTCCGGTCATGGAGAAATTCGTCGAATCCGGCGAATTGCGGATCATCGGAACATTCGAGGAAAAATCGTCTGTACCGGGCGCTCAAAATGCGGTCGAAATGGGCCAGCCTGATCTGTCGAAACTGTCGGTCGGACGTCTTGTGGCCGGTCCTCCAGATCTGCCGCCAGAGGTGGCCAAGACCCTTTCCGAGAGCCTTATGGCGGCGATGCAGGACCCGGCGATGGCGACATGGTCCAAGGAAAGCGGCATTGCGGTCGAACCTGGCGATGCAGCATCCGCCAAGAGAATCTTGGAAGGCCAATTCAACTTCTACGAGCGCTACAGCAAGTATCTCGGCCCTGCAAACTAAGCTGTAATCTGTTCGAGGAATATCCATGCTTGATGTCGCGCTAACCGCTGCTGGCAACGTATTTACATTCCAGTCGCTGCTTTTCCTGACCATCGGAATGTTGATCGGGCTTGTCGTCGGTGTCGTTCCGGGTATGGGGGGCACCACCGCACTTGCCGTGTTCGGACCGATGACCGTCGGTCTCGATCCGTATTCGGCACTCTCGCTCGCCGGCGGGCTCATGGGCGCCGTATCCTTCGGTGGGTCGGTCACGTCGATCCTTATCAACCTGCCGGGTGGCGCTCCAAATGCAGCAACCTGTCTCGATGGCTATCCGCTCGCCCAACAAGGCAAGGCTGGGTTAGCGCTTGGTGCTTCCGCCAGCGCCTCGTCGGTGGGCGGGGTCATCGGCGTGTTCACGTTGTTGCTGGTTATTCCCATATCCAAGAAGATCGTGCTTGCCTTTGGTCCATCGGAGTTCTTCCTGCTGGCAACACTTGGCCTTGTGACGATCGCAGCTTGCGCGCCGGGGCGCATGCTTCGCGCCATGATCGTCGGCGGCATCGGGCTGCTGTTCGCGTTTATCGGCTTCGACAATGTCAATGGCGGGACGCGGTTCACATTTGGCATAGAGCATTTGTGGGAAGGCATCCCGCTTGCACCGGCGATGATCGGTCTGTTCGCTTTTCCGGAAATGATCGAGCTTTCTGCCAAGGGCGGCTCGATCTCCAAGGACAAGGGGCAGGTCGGCCTGACGGGAACACTCGATGGCGTCTGGGCTTCGTTCAAATATTGGAAGACACTTCTGCGCGGTTCGCTGATTGGAACACTGGTGGGGGCCATTCCCGGTGTCGGTGGCACCGTCGCAGCGTTCCTCGCTTATTTCAGCACGGTTCAGGCATCAAAGAACCCGGAAAGCTTCGGCAAGGGCAACATCGAAGGCGTGATCGCACCGGAGGCCGCCAATAACGCCAAGGATGGCGGCAACCTCATCCCGACGCTCGCATTCGGCATTCCCGGTACAGCCGAAATGGCGGTGCTGCTCGGTGTTCTCGTGCTGCACGGGATGGAACCCGGACCAACGATGATCCTGCATCATGAGGCGGAGATCTACGGTCTTATTCTCACCCTTACGCTGTCGTCGATTCTCGCATCGGTGATCGGATTGATGATGGTCCGGCCTCTCGCGATGATTACGCGGCTCGATGCGCATATCCTGGTTCCGTCGGTCATTGCGATCTCGTTCGTCGGTGCCTACGCCAACAACTCGCTGCCCGGTGATATCGTGCTCGCCTTCGTCTTC